>CAJXTM010000410.1 GCA_913061385.1 uncultured Rhodopirellula sp.
ACGTCAGGCAGGAACGGAACTCAGATGCATACCATGCTCACGCCCCGTTGACTGCTGCAATCACAAGACTGCCAAGTTGCCGGGTGTTGTACGGGTTTCCGTTCGAGGTAACGACGGACACGCCAAGCTCAGCAGCCATTTTTCCGAGCCGTGGTCGGGCCGGCACAACGGGTTCACTGCCCTTAAAGACTAAAATCGTGCCGCTTTCCAGAGCTTTGACCGTGTAGCCACCAAACTCCGCAGATGCGACGTCTGACGGGCTACTCGGCGAACCAGTTTTTCAGCTCAGCATTCAGATTAAAAATATCCGTGGAATCAACACAAATGAATGAAGTGGCATCGATCATACGCAAACCTCCTTGACTCACGAACACGCAACACACTCATAATTCACCGATCTTGAATGCATGCCCAATCGCAATCGGATGGAACGACGTGCGTAAACCAAACGTACACTCAACGACACCGTTCATCACCGTGGGTTATACTTGCCGCGCGCCATGTCATTTCTACCTCGCGTCTGATTGGTGATGGCACAAGAAAACGAGCGAACATCGGCAGAGAGTAGAACGTCTGATTTCGCTTCTACTCCCAACCCTGGACTGGCATCATCCAGTAGCACTGGCTTTCGCGAAGCTACACTCAAACAACGCTCTGCAAACCGAGCTTCAGCCCGCACTCCATTCAGAGTTTATCAATGAGCAATGTCAACCGCGGTCGCCACAACAACACGATCTCGCAACCTGATCCACATCGCAACTCATCCCCCAACAAGAAGACACGGTTGCTGATTATCGGTTTAGTCTTAGCAGGCGCATCGCCCTTCTTACTGGTGGCATTAGCGGTCGCCTTGCCATGGTTTTCATACAAAATTGAAACCAGTAGGCGAGCCACTTGTGAGAGCAACCTCAGTGAGATCGGCGAAGCATTCAAAGCTTACCAAAAAGACCACGATTGCTTTCCCCCAGCCTACACCACTGACGAAGACGGCAATCCACTGCATAGCTGGCGCACGCTGCTTCTTCCCTACCTCGGTCATGAAGACCTGTTTGCGCAGGTTGACCTGACCAAGCCATGGGATGCCCCGTCCAATCAAGCAGTTGCGAGCGAACTCCCCTCGGTTTACGCATGTGGAACCGCGGACCTGGACCAGGGCCAAACCACTTATGTCGCCGTCATCGATCCGCAAGGAATCATGCCTGGCATCCTGCCAACCCATCCGAGGCAAATTCTTGATGGCTTGTCGCTTACGTTAATTGCAGTTGAAACCGATGCATCCAACGCCGTCCAGTGGATGAGCCCCAAAGACATTACCTATGCCACCTACCTACAAGCTGACTTTGACCCCGCAACCAACCCGTCACATTTGGGTGGGCACCATATTCTGATGGCAGACGGTGAGGTTATGTTTTGCGTTGAAGGTTCACCCCCTGATTTCAAAACAGCTTTTATTACGAAAAGCGCCGCCGATGACCCATTTGGATCAATGTTCGGTATGGATTCGAGAGCGTTGTCAGCGTTCAGTCGCGTTCCCCGCAGCACGGGAAATCCCGCTACCAAAAAACGCTATGAAGAAGGGATTCAAGCCCTGCGGAATATCACGAACACAGCCGAAAAACACGCCACCCAGAAGGCGGCTTCGGCGTTCAAGTGGGCTGCAGAACGGGGGCACTCGGATGCAGCACGGCAAATGGCAAACCTCTCAAAAACACAAGCTGAACAATATGCGTGGTTTGCCGTTGCGGCACAAAACAGCCGAAGCCTGAGAACGCCCTTTCAGGCTTTTCAAACGCAACTCGGGAATACGTCCCGCCATGAATCGCTGGCGCGAGAATACCTAAGCAAGTACGCCCTAGGATCGCAAAGTGCTAGCTCCAGCGGTGATATTTTGACCAACGGAGCAGATGAATATGTCAAAAAAGGTGATCAATATTTAGCTCGTGGGTATGAAGGTGAAACTTTGCTGGGGGGCGTCCGACGGTGGTACAACATGGCACTCGAACGTCGCCCGAATTATCCGCCAGCCTTGCGTGGACTCGGAGAAATTGAAGGCCGCTTGGGCAACCTCAATAAAGCTGCTGAATACTACCGAACCGCTCTTCGCGGGGACCCCAACTCGATCAAAATTCTCAACAGTTTTGCATGGACAACTGCGACGCGCGGCGACTCAAATACCGACAAAAAACTGATCGAGGAAGCTCTCAAGGCTGCCAAGGCTGCTAACTCATTAAAGCCTTCCGATATAAGCCTTCAGAATACCCTTGGCGTCTGCTGTTACCGAGTGGGGAATTGGGAAGAGGCAATCGCGCAGCTCGAGGAGTCTGTCAAAGGTGGTGGAGACATCCCACACAACTGGCTATTTATTTCAATGGCGAAATGGCAACTCGATCAAAAAGATGAAGCAAGACAGTTCTTGACCAAAGCGATACTCTGGAAACAAGGCAAATCCCCCAACGCCGAACTCAAGAAATTCTATGCGGAGGCAGAAGGGCTCATTGGACCGATTGAAGGACTGGCGGAGAAAATTTCGGCAACCAAGCCGACACCTAAATTTCCTGCGATCCGCCGGCCGATTCGAGCTCGACTCTCCAGTTTCGATGCTTCTGTTTATGAGATGAGGATCGATGGTTCAAAGATGCGAGAAGTCGTACGTACAGCCGGTCACAAGTGGCACGGCCACCCGGCGTTTTCCCCCGATGGCACGAAACTAGGATGGTTTTCCCAGAAGGACCCAACCTCAGCACCATCCATCATTCTTGGCACTTCCAGCGGCCAAATATTAAACAGGATCGATGGCCCATACTCAGTACTTTGGTTAGATGAACAAACGGTAATTGTGTGCAAAGATGGAAACATCCAGAAAATTTCACTTGATCGTGAAAACGAGGCATCGCAATATACAAAAGGTCTATTTCCATCATTGTCGCACAATCGCCGATTTTTGGTATTTAGACGCGACAAAGAAACAATTGTTATGGACCTGGAATTGGGTCAAGAAAAGAAAGTTCAGATTGATCCGCCAGCTCGTTTTCCAAATCGCTTTTCAATTTCGGATGACGGTCAACAACTTGCTTATGTTGGTACAGGGGATGGCCGTGGCGTCTACCTTGCCAATTTGGATTCCGGTAAAAATGAACTCATTGCGGACGAGCCAGGTGCAGAGTACTGGCCTCAGTTCTCACCCGACGGAACTCAGTTGCTGTTCACTGCGGGTGACTTTGACGTCACTGAAAACTCGAACCTCAATCGTATCTACGTGGCGGATATCGAAAAGAAAACCTCGCGTCCAATCACGCCCGAAAACATGCATTGCCGCGACGCGTCGTGGGCGTCCAACGGTGACTCAGTCGCATTTGTCGCCGTAAAACAAGCGGTTATTGATAAGTATTTTAAATCAGAAACGACTCCTGCGACGACCAACAGAAGCAGCACCTCAGTTCCAGATTCACCCAAACTACCACCCCTGCCGTTTGCGCGCCCAAAAGAAACAAAATGGACCGCCAATTGGACGAACTACGGGTATGACTCGGGAACATCAAGCTTTAATCCGAAAGAGTCAGCGATTGGTGTCACCAATGTCGATAGTCTTGCGGCGTCCTGGAGCAACCGTCATTCCAGCACCATCCGGGGTTACGTTGCTGTATTTGAAAACGCTGCATATTACGGCGACTATGGCGGTCAATTCCGGGCAGTCAGTGCAAGCACGGGTAAGCTAATCTGGAGCAAACAGCTCTCAGGCAAACACCAAGGCCACACAATTACAAACGACGTGGTTTATGTCACCTCCGTCAAGCGTCTTTATGCACTCGATAGAAACAATGGCAACGAGTTGTGGGTTTGGGACTCACCAGGTGGTTCGCTCAGTTCCCCCGCGTTAGCAGACGAACAACTCTACGCACAAGTTGGCTCGCCTCTGGTACTCCATGCTTTTAATCCACAAAACGGTACTCCCTTGTGGACTGCGTCTGGCGGCCGCATGGCAATTTCTGGGCAGCGCATCTTCACAACAAAACCCAACAAACTTGAAGCTCTCGCAACCAGCGACGGAAAACTGATTTGGAGCGTCGATCTTCCGGACGATAACTACACCGCACCCGTAGTCTCGGGTGATAGTTTGTACCTGAATTCATCATCGGGAAAACTGTCTGCCTTCGACATCTCAAACCGCGATGCCGCTCCGAAATCCCCCTCCTGGGTTGCGTCAACCGCCCCCCAGAACCAAGGCGACGGCCCAGCGACTCCCGCCGTTGATGACAAACGCGTTTACCTCGGATCGCAAGACAAGTTCTATGCCTTTGATAAAGCCCCAGAAGCCCCAGAAGTCTCAGTTGAACGGAAGCCCTTGTGGGTAACTCAAGTCCAGTCTCCATTCTTCGTTACGTCTCCAACGATCGCAAATGGTATCGTCTACTCCGCCGCTGGTAATTTTGACCTATACGCCTTTGAAGCTTCCACAGGCAAACTGCTTTGGAACCACACCGTTCCGGGGTCGTCCCATCCGATTCGCTCCAAGCCGGTCGTCGCCAATGGTCGCCTATATCATGCCGCTACTTTTGGATTCATGGTCGTGTCGTTTGAACCCACTCGGCCTGTCGAGTTTAACGAGTAAGATTACCCGAAATTCCTCCATTCCAGTCACGTTTCCACAGCATGTATTCGAGCTAATCTTCATCAGCAGCGTCCAACCCGCAAGAGACCCCGTTGCATTCATCAACACGCATTGCAGGTCGCTGCCCCTTATTCTGCAACATCTCTCACTCGCAAATGCGTGCCAGTACGCTTTCTAATGAGTCCCGTGGGGTCAAAAAACTGAACCGAACATTTTATCCGATGAATCTCGAGCTTGCGTCCTCAGATGAGGTAGAGTTTTGGGTCGAGGTTGAGTGCAATTTCTGTCTCTTATACACATCTCCGAGCCCACGAGACCGAGGCTGATCT
>CAJXTM010000411.1 GCA_913061385.1 uncultured Rhodopirellula sp.
AACCATTCCGAAGTATATTTGAGACGAGCTGTTTCTTTTCTCTACCCAAATCGACGACGAAATAAAATGCGATGCCATCATCCTGATTGCGGTTGATAATTGATCGAGCACGCCCAAACATGTCTCGTAAGTTGATGGTTCCAGATTCTTTAATCTGAATCGGTAGCCCCATCACCGAAGCCGATCCTTGATTGGTACGTATCCGCAGTTTGGCTTGGCCCTTACCCTCAGAGGTTCGACGATAGTCAAAGGACATTCCATCCCCTGTGATTCCGGTGTTCACTCTGAAATTTGATAGCTTGTAACGGACCATGCCATCAGCCTGCTTGATCAAATCTTCGCCGCTGCAGAAAAACGCAGGCGTTGAAATAGCGAAGAAGATAAATAAGTGAAGATGTTTCAGAATTGAATTCATATGACTCGTCCCGTGTGACCGCATCAAACCCCAATTTAAATTTTCTGATTGCGATTGTAACAGGCTTGGTTGACAACCGTGCATGGTTTTTCGACGTGAAGAAAACATGTTGTCCACCTGAGTCATTAACCCAGAGATTGACTTTGGAAAATGGAAAAGAGCCAACACTTGTAGGCCGAAGCCAAACCCGCTCAGGTCTTGGGATCAGGGAAACTGTTTCGTTTGTTTGATGGGGGGGATGAGGTTACTTGAAACACTCCGGTGCCTTCCACGTTTTGATCAAGCATGCCAAGGTTGTTCGTGCTGTTTTGATTTCGCTTTACGGACCCGACAAGCATGTGGAAAGAACCGCGTGCGTACGGAACAGCAACAGTCAAACTCTGCCTGCTGACACTTCGGGTAGCCAGAATCAAAGCGAGACAGAATCGAAGCTTTTTTCTTCGTTCATTTGTTTTAGGTCAATCGATGGATGCAGGCGTGCTGCCGCATAAACACCGGTCGATGAACTCTGATCGCGAAATCGGTAAAGGCGATCGTGACGAAAGAATATGGCCAAATTTTGCTAAGCAAGGCATCGCTGAGTTTTTGTAGGACTTTTCCGTTGAAACCTGTTAATTTGCCATGCAAAGTGGTGTCTGAACCATCGACTTCATTAGGCCAAAATAAAAAACACCGCCATGCATGATTTGCTTCTTGGGAAATTTCTATTCGTGTTGCTCCTTTCTGGGGCGGTCGCTGGGACGGATATAGTTTCCGCTCAGGAAAAAACAGATGCTTCCGATTTGATGCATTTGCTGATCGATTGCAGCAAACCACACAGGGGACTGATTGAAGCTAAGCTGACCATCCCCGTTGCTGCAACTGCGAAGGGGGGAAAGGTATCACTTTGGTATCCGAAGTGGGTGCCCGGATCCCATGGTCCGGGTGGCCCCATAGCAAATATTGCAGGCCTTCAAGTTCATGACGTGGATGGTGAGCGTTTGAATTGGAGACGGACTCCTGGTGAGGTTTACTGTCTAGAAGTCGAAACACCTCGTGGGACGAAAGAAGTTCATGTCTCGTTGCGCTATGTTGTAAATCAACCAACAACCACCTCCTTTGGACATGACTGTTTTTTTGCTGGAACCATGGGAGTGGTGAACCCAAGTTGCTTGCTGCTTTATCAGGATGGAGTCGATGTTGATGAACAGCAGATTAGCGTGAGCATGCGTCTTCCTGTTCATTGGCAAGTGGCGTCTGCGTTGCCTAAGTCAGAGAACGACGCGAAGGAAGAAAATGCCCGCTCGTTCCGTTCTGTCAGTCTGCGGACGCTAGTGGACAGCCCTATGATGCTTGGCCGGTATTACCGCAGTTTTGATCTGGTCACTGACACTGCACTTTCTCCTCCGCACACGCTTCATGTCTTCGCTGACAACGAATCTGAAGAAAGTATCAGTGATGAGGTCGTCAAAAAGTATGCTGAGATGGTTCGGCAGACGTCGTATTTACTTGGATCTCACCCCTTCGACCGTTTTGACATTCTACTTGGGGTTACCGATTCACTGCCCAAGAATGGTCTGGAACACGCACGTTCAACTTTCAACGTGTTGCCACCGTCGTCACTGAAATCGGTGAGTGCGCTCAAAGGTTGGGATCGTCTCTTGGTTCCTCATGAATATCTTCACGCTTGGTGTGGCAAGTATCGACGGCCCGAAGGAATGTTGACGAGTGATTTTCACACCCCGAAAGATACTGAATTGCTCTGGGTTTACGAAGGACTTACGCAATACCTGGGAGAGTTGGTAGAAGCAAGAAGCGGGTTGATGAGTGATGACGAATTCAAGAGCCGGCTCCTGGTAGAACTCCGAAATGCGATGAACCAACAGGGCCGGCAATGGCGGACACTCGCGGACACGGCAGCAGCATCACATATCCTTCGAGCCGCCAGCCCAAGTTGGGGTGGATTACGACGGAGCCAAGATTACTACATGGAGGGAATGTTGTTTTGGTTAGAGGCCGACGCGCGAATACGGCATCTAACAAATGGCAATCAATCACTGGATGAGTTTTGTCACTCGTTTTTCAAAGCGCAACGATCAGTGAAACAGCCTGCACCCTTTGATCGCAGCGAAATTGTTAAGCAACTGCAATCCGTCGCACCCTTTGATTGGGATGGTCTGATATCTCGCCGGATCGAGTCGTTTCAGCAGCAATTTGATCCCCAGGTCGCGAGTCTTTTGGGTTACAGTTTTGAAATCACCAGCGAGAAGCCGAAGATCCCAGCCAATACATTTCGCCAAAGATCCGGTGTTGACTTGCTTGACTCTTTGGGACTTTCCATTTCATCCTCAGGTGAAGTCAAGAACGTGTTGCTTGATAGCCCTGCAGACAAAGCAATGTTGGCCCCTCAACAAAAGATTCTCGCTGTCGATGATCACAAATGGAGCGAGCAACGCATCCTGAATTCTGTTAAACAGGCAGTACAAGGCGATCCAGTCAAACTATTGATTTTGGATCATGATCGAATTAAGCCCGTGCAGATCCAGTATTATCGAGGGCTTTTGTATTGGAATCTCACGCGTGACGATTCCAGAAAAGATTGGCTGTCCCAGATTTTGACGCCACGAAAAAATTAGTGCGAAATGTTTGGATGGAGCGAGAACGTTGTGCATTTTTATGCTGCCAGTTGCCGGCTACACAAAAACCTGCGTCCAATGAATCATTGGACGCAGGTGGGAGGTTTCTGGCTTGGCCGATAGTTTTCGATACATGTCAGAGCATCGTGATCGGACTCAGCACGGTAGTTGCTAAAATTGCGATTGGATCCTTATGATGCTCAATCACTATCACCGTCATCTGAATCGCTATCACTGTCATCTGAATCGCTGTCACCGTCATCTGAATCGCTGCCACCCGAACCTTCGTCGTCTGTTGATTCTGTTTTTCCACCAGTATCCGCGGGGCCCCACGTGTCTCCATAGTCGGCGATCGCCTTGGAAATTCCGGCGAAAACAACGAGAAGTGCAACACTGCCTGTGCCGGCGCCCATTTCGCTGGCAACGACCTCTTCATCATCAGGTAAACACTCTGGCAGGAACCATGGCACCAGTTTGACTGCCTCGTCTGACGTGAGTCCTGCGATCATCATCTGATGGTGAAGCTTATCTGCTGTTCGCACCAAGCGGACAGCGTGGACGATCGGTACACCCTCATCGACCAAGATCAACGCATCTTCGATCAACGCTTCTTTAGCGTGAGGCTGCAGATAAATTTGGTCGTCGGCAAACGTGGCTCGGGTCAGTGAGATAACGAGAAACGCTGCGAGTAGTGACTTTTTCATGGCGTGAACTCCTGTAAGAGAATAATGAACACACAACGTGTATGTCTTCTTACAGAGATACAGATCCCGTCGACAAATCTTTCAGTGTTTGTGTGTTTTTCGGGGACGGAGCCGCGGTCAGTGACTCACGATGACGTCCGGAGAGACACCGGGAATGGTTGTTGATCTAATTTTCAGATAGCTAGGGTGGGACAAGTCCAGAAGATCAGGACTTGATATTACTGCGGGGTACTAGCGCAGAAGACACACAAGGTGCTTGGTCCAGATTCCATTTGTTATCAGCTGTACTCAGCTCAACGCATTGCAATGGCGATAGTCCATGATTTTTGAATTCGAAAGTTCCATACAGGTGCCCATGATTTGGATACACTGGATCTGCAAAAATTCATTTGATAAGTGATTGCGACAAGCTTTATCGAAAAAGCTCGTTCATGGAGATGCCAGAGCTGTCTCCGAACTTCTCAATTGGAACATCCATCGAATTGGCAATCCTGACAAACAGGTTGGACAAGGCATTTGTTTGTTCGTCGTAGGTGACAAACTGGCCGGCCTTGTGGCCCATTTTCTTACCGCCTGCAAGAATCAGCGGAAAGTTTGTGTTATCGTGAACCTTTGAGGTCGCTGCGCCCTGAAAGACCAGGCAACGATCAAGCAGAGTGCCGTCTGCTTCTTTTGTATCTCCCAGCCGCTTGATGAAATAAGCGAGTTGTTGGGCCACGAATTGATCCCACAGGCCCCAACTTTTGAAACCGTCTTTGCCCTTGGCGGCAGAGTGGCTCAGTTGATGAAGATCTTTACCGATGCCAATGTGTTTGGAAAGATTGTTCGTAGGTGCAGTACCGCCTTCGGATGCAAGCTGATAGGTCGCGACACGCGTGATATCTGATTTGAAAGCCAGGTACATCAAGTCGTACATCGTCTGTATGTAGTTCTCTACATCTGTAAACTCAATCTCTAGGTTCATCTCTGGAGGGGCTGACTGGGCTCCTTTGTCAGCCCATAATTTGTCGTTTGCAACTTTTTTTTCCAACTCGGCAATGGATGCTAAATACTCGTCGAGTGTCGCTTGGTCTTCTTGCCCTAAATTTCTTTTGAGGTCTTTAGCATCTCGGTAGATTTCATTGAGCAGGTGTCCTTTTTCGCGCAGTCTGGCCCTGTCTCTTATACACATCTCCGAGCCCACGAGACCGAGGCTGATCTCG
>CAJXTM010000412.1 GCA_913061385.1 uncultured Rhodopirellula sp.
TACACGTAAGGAGTCGTCGGCAGCGTCAGATGTGTATAAGAGACAGGGTAAAGGAACCTACATCCCGCGAGACAGTCGAACGCGTGGAATCAATTCAGTACCATCAGAGACTCACTCCTGAATTACTTCAATCGCCGAAATAGTTCCCGGATTCTCTGAATCCAAGTGCTTCAGATCAATCTTCAATGATGTCTCTACAGGCACACCCTTGAACTCTCTCATCAGAACCCGATTGGAATCGCCACCTTCACCGCTCTGGAACCCGATGCCCTCAGCGACAATGTCTCCTTGAAACGAAAGATCAAAAAGTCCAGACACCCATGGTGTAACTGACTTTTGCTGTAGCGATCCCAGATAAATTTTCACGGTGTAGCTGGCAGCACCGTCGTCTTTCCCACGGAGTGGAATGTCAAGACTCTTCAATCCGCTTGTTCCTGACGTGTAAAGCCAAGGGGTCTGGGTCGCTCCAAGATCAATCGCTTCGGCATTCCGACTATACCACTTCCCACCAGATTGAAGCTGGTGCTTCAGATTGAAAACGAACTCCAATCGCCCGCGGGAACTCGGCCGAGGGTAACCGAACCACTCGCGTCCCGACTCATCTTTTCTGTCTCCCGGAGCTCCCAAATTGATTCCCATTCGTTTCACAGGTGTAGTCGTCCCCACCGCACTAAAGATTCCCCATGACTTATTTTCTGTCTTGGGCTCCATCACAACAGTAGAAGCGATTGAGAATTGGCAAACGCATCCCGCACTGGCCTCTGGAATCATGACCAATCCATTGCCAGGAATGGCATTGATCCAGCAACCGAGTCGTTGCCCAGCGAAATGCCGTGTACCGCTATCGTTGTACAAGTCGTAATACCCGATGAACCCCGACCGAAAGAACATCATGTTTGGCGTCGCCGTGATCACACCGCAATGGTGCCCTGGCCGGCTGAATCGCCATTGTGTCTCCTCACCCGTCAATGGATGAGTACTGGTTTTTGGCTTGCCAGTGTGCAAATTAAATGCCCATGGCTCAGCGTAAACCTGATCGCCAATCACAGCGGGACGGTTCATGTAGTTAGCATTCTTGGCCCAAAGCTGATTTCCGCTACTTGAATCAAGCACAACAATTTTTCGTTGATCAAATTCACCAGACAGAAATTGTTTCCAGTAGTGCCCATTTGCATTTGCACCACACAAAACGATGTGCCCATTGGCATACATGAGAGTCAAACTTCCTCCCCCGGCACTAACGTTGGTCGTATCGGTGACATCCACTGCCTTGGACCAGACCTTTTGTCCCGTTCGGCGATCGATGGCGACCGCTAAACGCAGATCCAGTTTCTTCATTTCAGCCTCAGCCTTGAGTGCTGCCTCACCCGTCAACGTCTTCAAATCAGCTTTGTCCTGAAGATAGAGTTGCTGGCGTTCCTCTGGGCTAATTGACGAATCAATGAAGTACACATGCTCGGGGCCCACAGCGATCGTGGTGTGAAGAATATTGTCACCGCGATAGGTCCACACTCGCTTACCAGACTCGGTATCCACAGCGAACACCGCGTCAGTTTGGCTTTTTACCTTCAGGCCCCGTCGGCGCAACCGAGCCTCTAATTCCTTTCGGATCGTGCTGGTGCCGAACAACTGTCCATCATCGTAGGCAAGATAGGCCCAAGCTCGCTCAATTCCGTCACTCGATTCTGGAGTGGTGTATTCAGCTGCAACTTCCCCGGTTGCCGCGTCGATAGCAACACAAGTGTCACCTGCAGCCGCGTAAAGATGGTCATCGCTCGCGGCCAGATTATGAGTCTCGCGATTATTGAAAACCCCAGTGCGAATCGCTCCTGGATTCCGGTACTCCCACAGAAAGGTCCCGTTATACGCATCATAGGCCATGATTTTGTCTGTTCCCTGAATGAACATTCGGCCGTTCGTTGACAACGGCGCGCCAGCAGCCTCGTGGCGGTTCAACATGGCGCTGGGCCCAGGATCTCCATACCAAAGAACGCCCAAACCATCACGAATCCGATGATCAGCTGTGTACGAAGTATTGGCAACATTCCCGTACTGATGCGACCACGATCCGGCACCTGGTAACTTCCCACGTCGCAACAGATACCAAGGCGAATCACTGACCATTTCACCCTCATCTTGATGAAACAAATCCGTCAACCATTGAGACACACTGCCCTCGAGTGCACTGCCAATTTTCTGATCAGAACATCCCATGATGGCGACCCCGCCGCATGGCTTTAAGAATCGCGACACATCCTCAGGCGCACATCCGATCTCACCATTCTGAAAAACAGTGTCAGAGACGATTAAGTTTGCAAAATAGTTACTGAACGGAATACTGGTGAGCGGCGCATTTACGATCGTCACACTGGTCCCGTGTACCCCGGCTTGTTCCAACAAGGACCTCGATTTTTCTGCTTTGATCGGGTCAGGCTCAACACCAATCACATTCAAGTCACTCTGGATTGCCAATTCATAGGCCAACCGTCCTTGTTCACTTCCGAGCACGAGACAAAAGCCTGTTGAATGTCCGCTTCGTTCGATAATTTCTGCCGCCGCCTTTCTGAACTGGTCCTGTCTCTTTAGATCACGATAAGGATTTTGAAACGCATTGGGCCATTCACGAACCGACGCCTTGGCAACATCCCGAGGCAAACTGGTCTCGGACAGGAAAGCATAAATATGACCTTCATCAGTACTCACCGTCATGATGCCGTCATCAACCGCTAACCCGCGAACATTTCCAACCACCTGTTGCGTCCACAAAAGCTTGCCAGACTTTCGATCCAGAGCAATCAACTCGTTCAATCCGCCGGCAATAACGACATTCTGCGTCGCGATGAGCACATCATCAAACGTTGTCGGGTACTCCCACAGAACACCGATTTCGGCGAACTCCTGCATTTTTTGTTTTGCTTCGGCCAGTTTCGCTGGATCACTGCGTGCTGAGCGTGCTTTCAAGAACCACTTTTGTTTCTCTTGGCTTGCTTTGGAATGTTTTGCACGATCCACGCAGATCAACTTTTCTCCGGTCAGGATAAACGCCTGATCATCAGCCAAGGCCATCTGCCGGCCATTGATGTAAGCCTCACCGACATCGCCATTACTTTGGTCCATGGCGAGAAAATGATGTGGTCCCCCTGCGTACACTTGCCCGTCGCCGAGCAGTGCTTTGGTTCCACCAACAACTCCACCCGCATCAGTTCGCCAAGAATAGGTTTCCTGAAATACAATTCGGCCATCTTGTTTGGAAATCGCTACCGGAAGCGATCGCCCAGAAGGAACAAACAGATTGTCATCGTTGCTGAGAAGATAACCTTGAGGGGTCAAGTCGTTCCGACCTGCATTCTGTTCACTGATGGTGTCATTTCGCCAGATCACCTCACCCGTCATCGCATTAACAGCACACAGGTAAATCATTTCATGGGGAAAGACACCGGCTCCGAAGTAGGCAATTTCGCCATCGATCAAAACGCCTGTGCGAACCGGCCAACGGGAAATCATTTCGCCGCGAGAAAGAAGACGATCATCTTTCGGTCCAACACGCGTGACCCACACGGGCTGACCAGTGACTGCGTTCAGGCAGTAAATTTTTCCATCGTCAGATCCAAAGTAAAGTTTGCCGTGTGCGAGAGTCGGCGCTAAGCGAATCGGACCTTCCGTGTAATGAGTCCATAGCACCTCGCCTGTTTGGCTCTGAACACAGTACATGCGATGGTCAACGGTGCTGCCGAAATAGACCCGCCCATCCGCAATCACGGTCTGCATCGCGGCGTCGAAATCAACGCGATGACGCATCTCATGACCTTCGATCGGAGCATTTCGAGGCCCTTCCCAAGCCATCCGCGGTTTCGCTGGCGTGTTGTGCTGCCAAACCAACTTCAAAGGCAGCTTCAATTCCGTGGCAGAGTAGCCTGCCCGGTCATTACCGTTCAAATACGTCGACCATTCTGCCGATGCAGTCGCTGGCAGAAATTGGAGGAATGCGATTGCGAACACGACACGTAAGAAAGGCATGACTCTGCTCTGATTGGGTTTGTATCCTGAATCCCTACTTGGTCGATACCGGTCCGTTGGCGGACAGGGATTCCACGAATTCGGTTACCACGTAGGGATGAGGAGGGACTGCCTCTTCAGTGCGTTTCGAGAACACATAAAAGACGCAGTAGCATCGGTGACACCCACACTATACCGCCGACCGTCACACCAGAGGGCATGACTGACGGTTCAGCGTGGTTTATTTCTAATCCACTTCTGCCGACCCACAAGAATCTGGGTCATCGGTTCATCGACGCGCGCCTTCCGAACACGAAATGCTAAGCACAGCTCGCAAGGAGCCCCTGTACAAAAAGCCCAAGGGTTTGGGGCATTACAAAAAGTCCGCTGCCTGACGGGCGCGTTCGGAAAATTCTCAGCATCAGAGCCCAGGTTCGTGCTGAACCTGGCGTTGAAAAGTGATCAGGAAATCGCCGCCGCATCCTGAATCCCGAAAGCAAAAAGCGTCTCCCGTAACTGCTCTAATTCGGCTGGCTCGAGCGGAGTCATGGGCAACCTCAAGTCACCACTATCACGCCCTACCAGCTGCATGGCTGTTTTTACCGGAATCGGATTCGTCGCGAGTCCAAGCATTTTGCTGCACAGAGCAAACAGCCGGTGATGCAATTCCCGTGCTTTCGCAAAATCTCCTGCTGACGCCGCGGCGACAAGGTCAATCATCGGAGTCGGCACCACATTACCAACCACTGATACAACACCCTCCGCTCCTACGCTCATCATGGGAAGAGTCAGCGAATCATCTCCACTGAGGACAGTCAAATCGGTGGTTCCGACAATTGCTGAGCACTGGTCGAGCTTACCGGTGGCTTCTTTGACCATCGTGATCCCTGTCTCTTATACACATCTGACGCTGCCGACGACTCCTTACGTGTAGAT
>CAJXTM010000413.1 GCA_913061385.1 uncultured Rhodopirellula sp.
CACGTAAGGAGTCGTCGGCAGCGTCAGATGTGTATAAGAGACAGGTATGGCATGGTCTTGCCAAGGTTCGTTGAAGCCGCAATACGAGGCGATTCACTTGTCGTCCATGACGATGGAGCTCAGGTTCGCTGTTTTGCTCACGTTGATGATGTGATCTCCGCTGTTGTGAATCTGGTGGACACGCCGGCAGCTGCCGGGCGTGTGTACAACATTGGTAGTGATGTGCCGGTGTCAATCCTTGAACTGGCGCAACGAGTGGTGGCAAGAGTCAATCCAGCTGCTACGATTGAATTCACAAGCTACGCGGACGCCTATGATGAATCGTTTGAAGACATCCGGAGGCGTGTGCCAGTGTTGACGCGTATCCGTGAAGCGATTGATTACCAGCCGCACAACGATCTGGATGCCATCATCGACTCAGTCGCAGCGTACCAAAGAGCTGCAACTTAAACCAATTGATCGCTGTTTTAACAGCGTAATTTTCAAGTGCGGTGCCAGCCTATTCACTCGTCTGTGATGACGTGGCTGTTCGACAGCCTGAGATCTTCGAAACTTCTCGAACCCAGTCCCTGCCCAGTACCACAACGCTGTTACTGAGCTCAGGCACTTCGTTATTTTATCGGCGATCATTCCGCTCGGGTGTCGACGTACATCATCCTCAACCCGTGCAAAGCTTCGTTGAGCATCGCTGTTTCTTGATCGTCGAGGTTCCCTTTGGTTTTTGATTCCAGCATTTCCAAGGTATCAATGTAGTGCTTGGCGAAAGGTTTGTTCACTTTCGATTTTCCCGTGTTGGGGTCAGGCATTTGGCCAAGCATCGCCATGGCCTGAGTGAATAGCATCGTCACCAAGACTGAAAAGGATGCCGGTGGTGGTTCGGGCATGGAGTTCGTCTCTGATTCACTTCCAGAATCGCTTACGTCGGAAGGCGATGGGGCGCTATCTTTGGTGCCCTGCAGTTCGGCGTCAGTATTGGTGTCAGTCGTCGTTTCTGTGGCCATTTGATCTTTCCAGTCGTCGTCGACCTTGAGAACTGGATCCATTTCGTCTTTACTTGCATCGTCATCGGTCTTCTGGTGGTCGCTCATTTTTGTTTCTCCGATCTACAGGTGACGAAAATATTCAGCATGGCTATTTTGTTGGCACGCAACATTGAAACAGCATGGTCGTGAGCCTGCGGTGTTGGCAAGTGGGGATTCAATGCCGCCCCTTCACGCTGCGATTTGGCATGACTTTCTGGCTCAACTCTGATTGGATGGGGGTGCCCTCAAGCCAATACGCGGTCAGGTTCAGGCGAACCGCTTTTACTTTAGCAAAACCGCGAAACGAGAGGCCGTGTTTCGGTGGTAGATACACCATCTTTTCTGAGTAAAGCTCTTCTTGCTAAGCCCCGGAATCTGGCGTTGGAACCGGGGTGGGACGCCCTTTGAATGGCGTTTGCGATCAATTCTCAGCTCAGCGCGGTTGTGGAGCTGGGGTCGCTTGGTCGCTGTTTTGTCGTTCTGATCGCCGCTCAACGGCGGCTCCCACGAAGCCCGCAAACAGTGGATGGGACTTGAGCGGTTTGCTTTTGAATTCTGGGTGGAATTGAACTGCCACAAACCATGGATGGTCAGGGAGTTCGACAATTTCGACCAATCCGCCGTTGGGACTTGTCCCTGCAAAACGCAACCCATTTGCTTCAAATTGTTGGCGGTACTGATTGTTGAATTCGTATCGGTGACGATGTCGCTCATCAATGTGGTCAGCTTCATAGGCTTGGCCCGAGATACTGTTCGCATCCAACACGGTCGGTTGTGTGCCCAGTCGCATGGTACCACCCATCTGCGTGACGTTTTGCTGCTCATCAAGCAAGCAGATCACCGGGTGCTCGGTGTCTTTATCGAATTCGCTGGAATGTGCATTCTCAAGTCCAACCACTTGTCTTCCGTATTCAATAACAGCGCATTGCATGCCCAAGCAGATGCCAAAGAATGGGATGCCCCGTTCTCTGGCAAAACGAATGGCTTGAACTTTTCCCTCAACCCCACGCTCACCGAAGCCACCGGGTACAAGTACGCCGTGATAGCCACTTAATAATCGTTCTGCACCCTCGCGTTCAATGTCGGCACTCTGGATTCGGCCGATCCGAATTTGAGTTTGGTGATGCATGCCGGCATGATCAATTGCTTCGTAAATCGATTTGTAGGCGTCTTTATGTTCAGCGTATTTGCCTACCACTGCGATCGAGATTTCATGCCGTGGGTTGCGCAAACCATGCAGCAGATCGGTCCAAGGCGTGATGTCGAGATCCTGGGCGGTCACCAGTCCAAGTTTCTTGACAACGAGTTCGTCTAGCTTGTTTTCAACCAGAGACAACGGTACTTCGTAGATCGAAAAATCCTTGTCTTTTTCCTCGATCACGGCTTCGGTTGGCACGTTGCAGAATAAAGCAATCTTTTCTCGATCTTCGCGACTGATGGAATGTTCGCATCGACAAACCAAGACATCGGGCTGAATACCAATTTCGCGCAGTTGCCCTACGGAGTGTTGGGTGGGCTTGGTTTTTAATTCGTCAGCCGCCTTCAAGTAAGGGACTAGGGTCAAGTGCATGTACAAACAATTTTCGCGACCAACATCCAACGAGAATTGGCGGATTGCTTCCAGAAACGGCAGGCTTTCTATGTCACCTACTGTGCCGCCGATTTCCGTGATCACGACATCAACGTCGTCTCCACCCATTCGCTTGATCACCGACTTGATTTCGTTAGTGATGTGAGGAATTACTTGGACTGTTTTGCCAAGAAACTGACCTTTTCGCTCTTTCTCAATTACCGAAAGATAGATTTGGCCAGTCGTATAATTGCAGTCACGTGTGAGCGCACCCGAGGTGAATCGCTCGTAGTGCCCTAAATCAAGATCTGTCTCGCTGCCATCGTCCAACACGTAGACTTCGCCGTGCTGATAAGGGCTCATCGTCCCTGGGTCGACGTTGATATATGGATCCAGCTTCTGCATCCGTACTCGGAGGCCACGCTGTTCCAACAACATCCCGATCGATGCGCTGGTCAAGCCTTTGCCAAGGGAACTGACCACGCCGCCGGTTACAAAGATATGTTTCGTCATGGGATGGGATCATAACACGGTTCGGTGATTTCGGAAGTGTCTGCCAGTCACAGTTTTCGAAACTAAAAAATGGCCACCCAGAAAAATGTGCCCCTTATAACGTTTCTGGGTCTGATGTGAATTTGCAAATTGCTCGTGCGTATGGCGATTGTCATTGGATTCAGAGGTGAGAACCTGCGTTTTTGGCGAAAATGAGCCAGTTGAAATCCATTGCGATGTGGTAATCGGGTTTTCAGGAGTCTTGAAGTTTCGGCGAACGAGCAAAAAAGTAAATTCGTAAAATTACGATGATCAGCTTCTCTGCTGTGCGGCCGACGCACTCTATTTCAGTTGCTTCATTCGTTGTTCGCGTCCTGCTTCTGCTGCCCGAGGCTCTTTTCAATCTGGGTACCGATAGGGATTTTTATGACGTGTGGCTTCGGCAGGTGGTTTGTTTGATGCCAATATCAATGATGGGATAGCCCAGCTAACGCTACTTTGAAGACCTTCATTTGCAGGGCAAAATGTTGGTACGGAATAGTGGCAGCTTTCGAAACGGAGGTTGCATTCATTGCGGTACGCCAAGACTTTGCTGGCACTCAGCCGCACCCGACGATCACATTACCCGCGTTTACCTCGGTGTTTGAACTCACGCAGCTTGGTTCGATGAGACGTGAACTGCGACGCACTATTCAGGGGCTCGTTGTATTTCTAAATCTCGTTGGGTCATGCATGGTCAGAAGTAACTCGAAATTGGTCGTGAATGTATCGTGGAAATGGCAGAGTTGTACATCTGTTTGTATGTTCCCGAGTTAGCAGATGGAGTCCGCTGGTGCGCAATGCAAACCCTCAGAAGCGTGTCCCTAAACGACATTGGGACGACAGTTGAAACCGTCGACAAGCTGATCGCTTCAGGCCTCAATGCACGTGTTCATTAGGTGAGGATCGATATTTTGATACGCATGTGTATCAGCTGGGAGCAAATGCCGTATTGTTGCGGAATGTTAGTGATGCAGCGGGAACACTGGTGCGCGATGTCAATGTACAGGGTGACGGTGATCAACTATTGGGTATGTGTTGCAGTGAGTTTGGGCGTCGGGTCGCCGAGATTGCCAGTGATGGTACCGGTCATGGCGCCGCAGACCCTGTCTTTTTTGCCGATAACGGAGCGAGCGATGGTGTTGTCGGTGGACATCCACGTTTGGATGGTTTGCAGACTGGTGATCTCAAATCTCTATTTGATTTTCGACAGGTCTGCGCCGCAACACTGCAGCGTTGGCTGGAATTTGACATCCCGTCTGTGCTGGGTGTTGCTTATGGTCCGGTAGCATTGTTCGCGAATTCATGGAGTTCGCAAGACGCTGCTGAGCCCTGACCTGTTTTCGGCCTTCAATTGTTCTGTGTGGTTTGGCTCGAGAGCTTGATCGCAGTGTGTTGCGTTTCAGTCCGAAAATTTCTGCTCGAACCGTTTGAAATCATCCAGTGTGTCGATGCCGGGTGTGGCTGAGTCGACTCGTGCTACCACGATTCGCTTTCCAGCTTCGATTGCTCGTAGCTGTTCAAGTTTTTCGAGTTGTTCAAATTGGCTCGGCGGTTGTGATGCAAACCAGCTAAGGAATTCGCGTCGGTACGCATAGAGTCCGATGTGATGCCAAAAGATGGGCGGCTCAGCAATGAGGTGTGATTCTTCTATCCCTTCGCGTACGAATGGAAGTGCAGCCCGACTGAAGTACACTGCCCTTCCCTTCCCTTCCCTTTCTGACATCAGGATTTTTACGCACGCAGAGTCTTCAAGTTGGCCCCTGCCGCGGATGGGGGTGCCAACAGTGGCCATATCTGC
>CAJXTM010000414.1 GCA_913061385.1 uncultured Rhodopirellula sp.
TACACGTAAGGAGTCGTCGGCAGCGTCAGATGTGTATAAGAGACAGAGCCATTGGAGAGCGTCGGAAATATTTTCTTCCGGGTCGCGCCAACGCTGCACCGGCCCCTCGCCACTTTGCACGCTGCCCAAATGCTCAACCAGCGCATCAACCAACGCCGCGCCACACTGTCGCGTCAGTTCTGAATCGTAAGCAATCTCAATCAGCGATTTGGGCTGCGATTCATCCAAAGTGTTCACTCTGCTATTTTCCAAAAGCTAACCACCTTACCGTCAAAATGCCCAACCACAAAAAAGACAATCATGCGCACCGTCTCCGCCCCTCATCAGACCGAGAACTTACTCTGACGCCTCGCAACGCCAGCCAACCAGAACCGTTTTCCGCTTGTTCTTAGACTTCAACTCTAAAGGAACTCGTACATTCTAGAAACCTGTCTGATTAGAATGCGTGCACGTCAATCGCTAACGCTTCGCCCCAGTCAGCGAAACACTGAACGATCGCCCTCAGCCCAATTCAACGGGCCCGAACCAAATGATCACGACTGATCTTCTCTCGCTCGATCACGTCAGCAATCGCTGTTAGAAAACGATCGGCATCGGCAGGATAACCCGCCGTGGGGGTAAGTTCGCCCGTGTATCGGTTTGCGAAGTAGCGATTAAAAGCCTGCATGCACCTTTCACGCAAATATTTCGCCTGCATCGAAGCCAACGCAACGGGTGAGAAACGATCTCCTTTCACTGTAAATCGGACCGACATCTCGGGTCCTGAGCCAGCGAGTTGATAGGAACTTTCTTTTGCTGTCTCTGCGCGAACTTGCGCGATCTGCTCGGAGAACACGTGTTGCAAGACACCAGCGTAATATCGACGGCCACCGTGTCGATCACAGTAGACATCAATCCGATCAGCGTCTGCCCGATACTGTTCGGCCAGCGTCTTAACCAAATGCAGTGTTGCTTGGGAAAGCAGGTCTGCCTTATTCGCACCGACCGCACAGAATTCATTGAATGCCTTGGCGGTGATCATCCGAGACCCAAACCCGACTAATCGAAGCCCTGTCGATTGCCAATTTCTCAGACAATCTTTCGTTTCTTCAGACGACAACCAAGGCTGATCCTGTCCCTTCATCGCCAGCCAAGGTGTGTTATTCAGTGAATCGAAATCCTCAGGGGCCATCCATGGCAAGGCAGCCAACAAAGAATCCTCGGATCTTTCGCACCAATGCATGCATGCGCTCATCACTGCATGCAGACCTGCCAAACCACTTGAAGGTTTAAAAACCGCTTTAGAATCATCGACAACGACTGAATTTTCCCCGCACAGGTTTCGCTCGCGAAGTGGCCGAAATAATTTGTCAAGAGATTCCCGATTGGGGTGACCTTGCACTTCCCATGCTGTACCCGTGATGATGAGTGGACCTAATTTGGGCCCGTAGCCTGCTTCATCTGTCGCGATCAACAGCATACTGGTGTACCGAAGAAGGAAAGTCGAATCAAACTGTCGCCAGAAAATGCCGACACGAACACGTGAACCGCGTGAGCAGGATACAACGCGCGTTCCACAAGATACAACCTGACGCAGCAGTCCACGAATGCATTTCGCGGGTTCGTTTCCCGTGATTTGGCAACAATCGCATGATTCGCCTGCCAAATGACGACATTGAGACGCGCGATACCGAGCGATGATTCAATTTCAAGCATCCGAACTCGGGATTCGTCAGGGCCCAATCACGGACGCCCAACGTCAACTACATCGCAAATAAACCCACCCTCAACCAGCAAGCTAATTGCCCCATGTCTGAAATTGGAATCGGTACGACCTATCCCCTCGGGGCCAGCCTCACCCCGACAGGTGTGAATTTCAGCGTTCATTCAAAGAACTGCAGCGGAATGGAATTGCTGTTGTTCAATGACGTTAATGATCCGATGCCAGTCACTACGATCAAACTCGATGCGAGGAAGCACCAGACGTTTCACTATTGGCATGTACATGTCGACGGTCTGCGAGCGGGCCAAATCTATGGCTACCGTGCGCAAGGTCCATTTTCACCCGAACACGGCATGCGTTTCGATGGTGAAAAAATACTTCTGGATCCCTACGGTCGCGCAATCGCGATCCCGGAGGATTTCGACCGAGAGGCTGGCGTTCGCCCGGGATCCAATACGCCCCACGCAATGAAGAGCGTCGTGGCCGATGTGTCGCAATACGATTGGGAGGGTGATACCCAACTGCGCCGACCATTCAACAAGACAATCATTTACGAAATGCATGTGCGAGGATTTACCCAGCATCCCTCCTCGGCTGTAAGCCCAGAGAAACGGGGCACTTACTCCGGATTGATTGAAAAGATTCCGTACTTGCAAGATCTTGGAATCACCGCAGTTGAATTGCTGCCAATATTCCAATTCGACCCACAGGAAGCCCCTCCCGGGCTGAGTAATTACTGGGGATACAATCCCGTTTCCCTCTTTGCTCCACACTCGGCTTACGCGTCATCGAGCAACCCATTGGCGGTGCTGGACGAATTCCGAGACATGGTAAAAAACTTGCACCGAGCGGGCATCGAGGTAATCTTGGATGTCGTCTACAACCACACGGCGGAAGGCAACGAGATCGGCCCCACCTTTTGTTTCAAAGGGCTTGAGAACTCAGCCTACTACATTCCTCAGGAACAAACGGACGCCCAGCCAGAGCGTAGTCATTTCGCAAACTTCAGTGGGTGCGGGAACACCCTGAATGGAAATCACGCCATCGTCCGTCGGCTCATCCTGTCAAGTCTTCGATACTGGGTCGAGGAAATGCACGTGGACGGATTTCGATTTGACCTAGCGTCAGTGTTGTCCCGTGACATCTACGGGAACCCAGAAGCGAATCCACCCATCCTTTGGGATATCGAGACCGATCCCGTGCTCAGTGGAACCAAACTGATCGCCGAGGCCTGGGATGCAGCAGGGCTTTATCAGGTCGGAAATTTCTTCGGAGACCACTGGAAGGAATGGAATGGCCGATTTCGTGATGATGTGCGTGCATTCATCAAGGGTGACGAAAAAAAGGCAGGAGTCTTCGCCAAACGTTTCCTTGCCAGCCCCGACATCTATGGACACCGGAATCGCGAACCCGAACAGAGCATCAACTTCGTAACATCCCATGATGGATTCACGATGAATGATCTCGTCACCTATGACGAAAAACATAACGAGGCAAACAACGAGGGAAACCGCGATGGACACAACGAAACCCTGAGTTGGAATTGTGGAGTTGAAGGCCCATCTGATGATCCTGCGATTGAAAAGATACGTCTGAAACAGATCAAGAATTTTTTCACCACCAACATTCTTTCGCTTGGTGTTCCCATGTTGGTCATGGGCGATGAAGTCCGACGAACACAAAACGGGAACAATAATGCCTACTGCCAAGACAACGAGACGAGTTGGTTCGACTGGACCTTGACCGAAAAGCACGCCGACCTGCATCGTTTCGTTCGTCGACTCATTACGTACCGACAGGGCCTCCCCGAGCGTGCAGACCCGATGTTACCACTCACCGAGGTAATTGAGCGAGCGCGAGTACGTTGGCATGGAACCCAGCTTGATCAACCTGATTGGGGCGACCAGTCACGGAGCGTTGCCTTTACCATTGAAACGATCCACCGTTGGTACCATTTGGTTTTCAATGCTTACTGGGAAGAAATCAACTTTGCAGTGCCTTTGGTTCCCTCCGGCTTTCACCCTTGGCAGCGACTCGTGGACACTGACCTGGCGTCACCCGACGACATTACCGATGGCACTCCACTTGAGGATGTAAGCGAATACAAGGTGCAGGGTCGATCGACCGTGATCCTCGCGTCCACTCGAATCCGTCGGGATCATCCAGATTCCAAATGAAGTAGCCAGATCAAAACATTCTCTGCGAAACCCATCCAACTCCATTCAGCAACCAACAGTGCATTTAAGGAGCGGCTTGGCATTCGTCACACGACACGCCGCTGATGACTACTCGAACTTAACTTTAAGAACACTAATCGTTCCGGGAAACGTTGTGTTGGTGTATTTCCCAACGGGCTTGATTTTGTCGTCCCCCACCTGCAAACCGTCCCCCGCCTGAGCAAGTACGCAGACAGCATCAGCCACCGCAACCGAGACACCGTTGACGGAAACCCGCATCTTTCCATTCTTCGAGATGGTTGCGACAACACTTGTCACTCCTGAATTGAGTTTCTGGTTTGAGATAGCTTCAGTCAACTTCCAGTTGTCCCGCACACCCAGCACCAGCTTTCCCTCTCGTATATAAAGGGCGTAACCTTGCTTATCGCCTCCCTGTGCCACGATCACGCCGTCTGAACCTTTGCTGTCGAAGGAAGTCGTGATTGTCACGCTTCGACCGGCGTAATGAGGAGCACTATCGCCCGACAGGTCGGCTCCCTTCTGCAAGCTGTATCTCTTTTTTCTGGAACGAGATTTCTTTTCAGGCTGGCTCCCCAATTCCAAGCCCTTGTCCTGCGGCATGGTTCTATTCCACGCGAGCACCTTGGACGTCATCTCTGCCACAACCTCTGGATTTTCAGAAGCCAGATTAAGCTCTTCGCCGGGATCGCTATGAAGGTTGTAGAGCTGCGGACGGCTACCGTCATAATCACAGAGGAATTTCCATGCTCGATACCTCACGGCCAGATCTGGCAACTCGGTAAACCCGTAATAGTTTTTTCGATCTGGTGGTCGGCGAAAGTAAATTTCTTTCTGACGCCCTGCTTCGGACCGACCAAGTAGGGTGTCCAAAACATCCTCACCATCGTAGACCGTTGCTGCCGGCGGCTTGGCATTCGTCAACTTGAGAAGCGAGGGCGTAAGATCGATGGCCGAGAATACCGATGTGGTATTTCTTGCTGTCTCTTATACACATCTGACGCTGCCGACGACTCCTTACGTGTAG
>CAJXTM010000415.1 GCA_913061385.1 uncultured Rhodopirellula sp.
TACACGTAAGGAGTCGTCGGCAGCGTCAGATGTGTATAAGAGACAGGTTTTGGACGACGCGGTTATTTCAACTCGTTCTATCGCTGCAGGGGGCTTGGATTCCAACGCAAGCTCCACAGCGTCCTCGGGCGAGATCGCTTTTTCTGCAAGCTACTCCATTTCCATTTTGGGCGATTTGTATTCGCAAGTAGAAGTCGGCAGCGTTATGCAGGCTGGTGATATCACTCTCAAAACCTCCGATACCAGCAATGTTGCGGATGCAGGACCTGACGAACTGTCGATTTTGATCGACGGATCCTCGATTCAGGGTCGCGAGGTCAGTATTACCGGCGTTAAGCAGGACCGGAAGTTTGGCAGGCAGGTCATCGGTGTCGATACAAATGAAGTCGACATTACGGTTCGCGATTCCACGGTGCTGGCCGAGTCGATCACTGTTAGCGCAACTGCTACAGATTCCATCGGTTTTTATGATGGTAAGTACAAGCTCGGTGGCACCATGTTGACGGGAGCCGTACTTGATGCGGGCCTCGGTTCAATGCTCGGCACGAGTTTCATGTCAACGGGTGTGCGATCGGTTGCCCAGTGGCCCACGGTGTCCGTATTTCAACGTGATGCCAGCGCGACGGTCACGGTGGAAGGGTCCGTGTTCAATGCTCAGGATACGATTCAGATTGAGAGCCATGCCACTTCAGACTCTGAGTTGGAGGTCATTCAAACCAGACCCTATGGAAATGCCGGCGGACTCGAGTTGGCGTTTGGTTATGGTAGTGCAAAAGGTTCCTCGATTACGCACTTGAAACCATCTGCCAATCGGGAAACGCAGCTTCAGGCTGCTGGTGACATTGTGATCACATCCAATGGTGTTGCCAAGGCAAAAGTGAATGTGCGAACCATGGCGCCGTATTCGTCCGACGCAATAGGCAATGCAACAGAGCAGAGTTCCCCAGCGACTATCAAAATGGGGGCGGTCGCGTATGCCGATACAGATCTGACTGCGACCACCCGGATCGATGATGGGGTGTCAATTCAATCAGGTGGTGATGTGTCAGTGATTGCAGTGGGGACACCTCAGAATATTCCCAACGCATCGACACGAGCATACGGTGATGGATTGGCGGGGCTGACTCTTGCCTATGGAAATGACGTTACCAATGTCAACGCGACGGTGGATGGTGTCATTAAGGCGAACGGCACTGTCAGCGTTGATGGGGAGTCTGCTTTGCCGCTGACTGCGTCTGGTGTGTTCGATGACGCTGTGTCTTATGATTCCTCGCTCGGCTGGCGACGGGGTGATTTGCTCACTTACAAAGTGACAGGTGCGGATGAAAATGATTCTTATGCTGCAGAGCCAATCAGTGGTTTACAGCATGGGCAGCAGTATCGGATCGTGGAGGTGTTGACAAATGCTTTGAAACTTGCACACGCGATGGAGATCGATCTGGAGTTGCCGTATGGTGCGAACTCGTCTCTTCAGTCTATCGAAGTTCTGGACTTGAAGACGTTTGATCCAGCAAGTGATGTGACTGGAAATCAGTTTGTGGTCAGCGAGCATGGTTTCAGCACCGGTCAAAAGGTGCAGTATCTCGCGATGGTCGACACCGCCGCCGATGAAACCAGTCAACCAGAACCGATCGGTGGTCTTTTTGATCAAACTTGGTACTGCGTCATCTCTGTCGATAACGATCATTTCAAGCTTGCAGCGACACCTACCGATGCAGCGAATGCCATCGACATTGACCTCGTTGATCAAGGGGCGGGTGAAAGTCAGGGGTTCGCTTTTGTGTCAGAAATCAGGGAGTTCAATCCCGTGGATGTTCTCGATGCATCGACCAATACCTTGTCAATCGACACGGCGGGTATTTCGAGCGGTGATCGGCTTATTTATGACGTTGATCCAACGCAAGCTGAACGCGTGGTCGCAGCACGTTATCACTCATTTAATACAGAGTCTCCGCCAGCAGAAGTTGACGTAACGTCCTTGGTGACACTTGATCAAACGATTCTCGATCTTGTGAATGATCTGTTGATCTTTCCCAACCATGGTCTGAGCACGGGCGATGAGTTGCGTTACGAGCTCGGTACGTCTACTGCTAGCCTGGCGTATGTCGATACAGATAATGAAAACACTGAAGTCCCCTTCGAATCTGGGGAGGCTTGGTTTGTGATCAAAGTGGATGCAGACCGCATCCAGCTTGCCAAGACGTTGCAGGATGCACAGCAGACCAAGGCCGTGGTTCTGCAAGTGCCCTCGGAGTCCGGTGACCATGTCCTGATGAAGTCGGACGGTGAATTTGTTTTTGATCCAGCTAGTCAGGTGGTCGTGGAAGCAGTTGATGTACAGCAGGATACGATTTTCTTTAATCAGGGGCATAGCTTTGTTACGGGACAACGAATTCACTACTCGGCTGGTGGAAGTTCAGGGCAGTCCAATACCGCCATTGGTGGCCTGCAGAATGATTCAAGTCAACTCTATGCGATCGTACTGAGTAGTCATGAATTGCAAGTAGCTACTTCACGTGAATTAGCATTCACAGGCCAGCCAATCAACTTGTTGTCGCGAGGTGCGGGGACGCCAACTCAACCGCATCAGTTTACGGGATACGGCGTCGACACCGAGAATGACTGGCTAGTATCACCAAGTCACCGACTGGAGACCGGCCAACAGGTTGTTTACGATGCCAATGGTGGTTCACCGGTGGGTGGGCTGACAGATGGAAGTCGTTACTACATTGTTGTACTTGATTCCAACACGGTTCGGCTGGCGACTTCGGTCGATGCTGCAACCCAGTCAGCTCGTGATCCGCTGGTCGGCGCACATGTGCCATTTACATCAGCTGGAAGCGGTACGCTTCATACTCGAATCGACCACCATCGTTCGTGAATTCGATGCAAGTCGGCAAGATCCAATCGTCGATCTGGACGCTAGCACACTCTCGCTGGCGTACGATTGGCAGACTGGCCAAAAAGTGAATTATCAGACCAGTGGTGGTGATCCCATCGGTGGTTTGAAAGACTCCGAAGACTATTACATCATCAAAGTAGATGGTGCCTCGAACCAGATCCAATTGGCAAAGACTAACGCTGATGCGTTGAATGCAAATTACGTGATCCTGACATCACGCGGATCGTTGGTCAGTGGTAATCATCTGTTTCGGGTCATTCCTGAAGTGGAATTGCTGGCGAGCGAGGATCCAATTATCTCGTTTGATCCAACTGCAACCAAGGCAGTCAATGCAAGTGCGATACGGATAGCCGGGCATGGTTACAGCACCGGGCAAGCCTTGACGTATTTGGTGGGCAATGGAACAGTGATTCCAGGATTGGTGAACGGTGCTGAGTACTTTGTAATTTGGCAGGATGCCGACCATTTTCGATTGGCAGCAACCGAAGCTAACGCCAATGCAGGAATTGGTCTGGCGATTGATGCCGGGGCCACTGGCCAGTCACATGGATTTGAAATCGCTTCCACGTACCAAGCCAACGATCCACCGATACGTGGCTTGGAAGCGGGGCAAACGTATTTTGCTGTCGTTGATGGTCCCAATTCACTTCGCTTGGCACCCGAGTTTTGGGATTCAGGGTTAGCGGGAGTGATTGAGTTTTCGTCGGTTGATTTTCAGCCAGGAGTTGAGGTGCAGCTCATTGCCCAGAACAGTGAGGTGGGAGGCATCACGGTTGCAACCGCTACCAATTGCAGTCCCAGTGCGACCATTCAATGCCCGTCAAATCCTGAATCCGGCAAACAGACCCTGAAAAATCAAGCGATTGCGGCCGTTGGACTTGGGGGGAAGCCAAATATTTCCGATTTGCTCAGCAAGCCTGAGCTGGCCCTGAATTCGCGAGCATGGAAAACCGCTTGGGGATCGAATGTCAATACGGAAATAGCGGGGCCCGGGTTTGGTAAGGACTTTGCCTTTGCAGCGGCAGCAGCCGTCACGTTGGTCGACCATACGATGCGCACCACGGTTAATGGAAAACTTGAAACGACTGGCGATATCTCGATCACGTCGAACCTGACGCAGAATAGTAAAACTGTTGGTAAGGGCTCCGCTAGTGCGGGAGGCAAAAAGAAATTTGGTTTGGCTGTGGGCCTTGCTTACGGCAATTACAGCAATGACGTGGTAACCGAGATTGGTTCTGAAGCCGTAATCGATGCTGCTGGATCGATTGAAATTACATCAGACCTTCAGTATCCACGCTTGAAATATCCCACCGTTAAAGATGGGGCGGCGACAGGTGGTAATACCAGTCGTAAGAACCCTTTCAATGATATCACGGTACTATCCAAGTGGGTTGGGCCTACAAGTGGGTTGGACAGCTTTCTAAATGTCTGGGCAAATAGTGTCATCTTCAAGCCAGACAGTTACGGCAAGGATGGCTCAGATGCCTATGACAAAAGAGCCAAGGTGGCTATTACCGGCTCGTTGGCCGCGGCGATTTATGAAAACAATACGCAGGCTATTGTACGGAGTGGGGCAAAGATAAACCAATTTTCTGATGCTTCGAGTTTACCGCAGCAGGTAACTGTCGAAGCAACCTCCGGCATGGAGGTCATTGCCTTAGCTGGAATGATGAAAGTCAACTTTTTGAAAGGACTCATGTCCTTCAATTTAGGGACTGCATTTTCACTCTTTGGCAACAAGGCTAAGGGGCTTGGATTTGGAGTGTCTGACATGTTCGTTGATTCGACCAACACAACGATTGCGCTGATCGAAAGCGGAGTGCTTGTGCGGACCGGGACTGCGGGACTCAAAGTCACCGCCAGCGAGAATCTGAAAAAGAATGTTTTCGCCGAGTCAGGCAGCGAGTCAGATGGAGTAGGAATCGGTGTTAGTGGTGCTGAGTCCATTCAGACCAGCACGAACCTTGCTCTGTCTCTTATACACATCTGACGCTGCCGACGACTCCTTACGTGTAGA
>CAJXTM010000416.1 GCA_913061385.1 uncultured Rhodopirellula sp.
GCTGCCCTGTTCCGGCTGCCCTGTTCCGGCTGCCCTGTTCCGGCTGCCCTGTTCCGGCTGCCCTGTTCCTTAAGTCAAGTCCAGTTCAGCGACCCTTTTTGTCTCAATCCGGGTTTTGCAATGTCACCAAGCGTCGTCGACTGAGGTGCGCAAGCTATTCGTTCAACAACTTACCGGACCCTTGACTGTGGATCACGAGCAGCCGATGCGAAATCCGTGGTCCGAGTCTCGTCTAATCCAGCTAGCCGGGTGATTCAAACAGGAACAGGCGATCGAAGTGACGCGCATCCTGACGATATAACATTAAGGATTCATCTATATTGCCGCCTAGATGCTGACGTTCGTACTGCACCCGTTGAAGACGTGAGGCATCTTTTCCAACCGTGCGAGGGAACTCGGACTCATCACGAAAGAGCCAGATGTTACACGGCCATGGACACATTTCGCAGGTCAACGTTGAGGCGATCGACACGACAGTTAGCATTTGCCCGGCTGCGGACATCACCGACGATTAAGACTTTATATAATCTGCCAAAGAACATCGTGATGAGTTTGGCCACCCACTTAAGAATTTTTCGTTGACTATCCAACACATTACAGCATTGCTCCTCCTGTTGTTTGTGACGACAGATATCACTGGCGCGGAAGACACGATCGCGTTTCCTGGCGCCGAGGGATATGGCGATTTTCCAAAGGTGGACCGGATACCAAGACACTTGATTTACCGCTGAGAATAAAAGCGAAACCGGGTAAAGGACCAAGACCAACGCGGTTTACATCAGGCAATGTCTTTACTTGGAGCCAGGGTTGGACAGATGACAATTATTCAGCAATTCAATATGTGCAAGACGGTGAAAAGTACCTGAGCACAAGCCAAGGTCACTGGGAATTGCCGGGTGAACTGGTTGCTGGTGATGACAAGCCTGCGACAGACACAGCCCAAATTGCGTATCACAAAGTTTTGAAAAATGCCGGCGTCTCGAAAAGTCGGGATGCGTGTGATGACCGCATCGTCAATGAAGTGAAAACGGGAACGGGAAAAATCCCTGATTCTCAAAATGAAGTCGGTGGATGGCCACGCCTGACTTCTGTGCCTGCACTTGCCGATCGTGACAAAGATGGCATGGCTGATGATTGGGAAACAGCAAATGGCCTGAACCCAAATGACGCTGAGGACAGAAACAAGGACAGGGACTCTGATGGCTTCACCAACCTGGAAGAATACATCAACAGCCTTGTCGCAAACCCCACCTAGGGCAAACTTCAAAGGTTCGGCCCTCGTGGACCTCAACCCAAGTTCCGTGGATCTTGAATCCGACAGTTTCACCAATCGCACGCCCGTTACCCTGAACTGGTGGCAGTACATCAGTCCACTGCAGTGGACGCACTGAATAAATGTGCCAACAACTGGCTTACGTACTGCGGTGATCGCCGCTCGTTTTCATCGACCTAGGGCTCAGCACAACACGCCCTCAACCGATCGTCGAGCACTGTACACCGGCCTTGCAATTCACTTGCTTACCAGTTCAATCTGGTGCCAGTAAGCTGCCTCAAACGACCAACCGCTGGCTCGATTTTCCAATTCAAGGGTGATCATTTCCCCCGCGTACTTGGTTAGATCAAAGCTAAACTCCTGCCAACTGGAACCCTCGATGGATTCATTCAGGATATCCTCGCCATCGACTCGCACAACCAATATCCAATTACCTTTTTGGTGATTGTTGACTGCGAACCGGAGGATCGTTTCTTTTCCCTCAGGGACTTCCTGGGTACGAGACAAAATGCAGGAAACGTCCTTGCTTTGAGGATGTGTCAGCAGAACATTGCTTCGCCCCTGCCACTTCTGCCGCAGACCAGGCTTCAGCGTTGGGCCGCCCCAGTTTTCAATCTTCCATCCCGGTGCGAATTTCTCAACATCAGCTGGCAGACGTTTGTTGGGAGCATCTGAAACATCTTTCGGTTTGGCAACCCGAGCCCCCGGTGCTGGCGTTGAGGTAGCAGTCTTGGGATACGGCATTTTGGCGTCAACCTCGTCACGCCAGTCATGGAGCATTCGCTTTAACCGCTCCGCAATTTCTGGATGTGATTCCACCAAGTCGTTGCGTTCCCCGATATCGTTTTCGAGGTCAAACAGCTGCACGGTTCCATTTTCGTAGTATTCAAGCAACTTGTATCGTCCGGAACGAATTGCACCACCAGGACTTTGGAAACCATGATTACTGTAATGGGGAAAATGCCAGAAAATCGGTCCTCGATCGTAGTCTTGTGCTTTTAACGCCGGAACAAAACTTCGTCCATCCTGATGTTGCTCAGGCAATGCAGGCAGCCCCAACATCTCAAGCAGGGTGGGGTAGAAATCTGTTCCCGTGACAATCGCTTGCGAGGTTGAATTGGGCTTGGTTTTTCCCGGCCAATGCACAATCAGGGGAACGCGAATTCCACCTTCGTAATTCCAACCCTTCGCACCACGCAGCGGCAGGTTAGAGCTTGCAAATCGTGAATCCAGCATCTCACGTGAAGAATTGATTCCACGGTACTGGTTGGAGGCTGCCATACCTCCATTGTCAGCAGTGAACACAATGATCGTGTTCTCTTCCAAACCGAGTTCATTTAGTTTCGCTCGGATTCGACCGAGGCTTTCATCGGTTGCCTCAACCATTCCAGCGAATTCAACATTATCCTGCTTTTGCTTCACCCACCACACACGCTCATTCTGGTGTGATTCGCTATCGTCAAATTTCTCAAGAGCCTTCAGTTTCTTGCTTGAGATCGCCGGCCCATCCGGGTTGGCTTCCAGAATGTAGTCCGGACCTTCCTGTTGAGACATCGTCGCCAATTTCTTTTGGTACTTCTGAACCAGATCCTTGCGACCTTGAATCGGATCATGAACGGAAAAGTGTTCCAAGTGCACAAAGAATGGTTTGTCTTTGTTTCGTTCAATAAAATCAATCGCCGCATCGGTCAACTTATCAGTGAAGTAATCGCCTTCGTCTGCAGCCAACGTCTTCTCATACGTCGGCGAAAACGGGTGATAATACGACCGGACCCATCCTGTGATCGCTTCATCAAATCCATAAGTCGTGGGATCCTTGCTCAGATGAGCTTTGCCGTAGTTTGCGGTAGCGTAACCATGTTTGTGCAATGTCTCAGCGAGTGTTTGTTCCTCATCGGGAAGGCTTGTCAGTTTTTCACCATGATGCAGCTTTTCATAATCCCGCTCAGGACGTCCTCCCAACCACTCCGTCAAATTGGTGCGAGCCGGATACTTGCCAGTCAAAATGCTTGCCCGACTTGGTGAGCAAACATGACATGTTGAGTAGGCGTTCTCAAACAGAAGGCCATCTTTTGCAAGCGCATCGATCGACGGAGTCTCATAAAACTGACTGCCGTAGCATGCCACATCGCGCTGCCCAAGATCATCAACCAGAAAGAAGACGATGTTTGGTCTTTGTTGTGCCCGCACTTCAATGCTAGCTAGCATGGAGAGCGTAGCAACCAGCAAAAGCATCTTCACCGTTCGACTGTTTCTCATCGCATATTTCTCACTGGAAGATGGGTCTTTAGATTGAGGATTATCATTTTATAGTTTGAACTTGAGGCCAAGTTCATCCACTCGTTGGGATCGTTATCATGGTCATACAACTCTTCCCCACCGTCGGCATAGCGAATGTACCGCCAACGCTGGGTCTGAATGGCATGATTATTCAAGCCAAACGTTATCACAACGGGGTGATCCCATTGCTGCTCGGGATTCTTTAAAAGGCTTTGAAGACTACGACCATTCAGCCCGTCCCGCTGTGGCAAGCCACAAAGATCGATCAGAGTCGGGTAAATATCGATAAGACTCACTGGACGTTCACAAACTTGATCTTTCGCGATGCCACGCTTCGCTCCTGACTTGGAAGGCCCTGCAAAGATAAGCGGCGTTTGCGTGGAAACATTCCATAAAGCATGCTTTCTCCAATGCTCCTTCTCACCCAAATGCCAACCGTGATCTCCCCACAACACGATGATCGTATTGTCAGCATGCCTGCTGTTTTCCAGAGCGTCCAAAACTCGCCCGATTTGGGAATCAGCAAAGCTAATGGTCGCAAGGTATGCTTGGACAGCGTTACGCCATTGCCCGTTCGCGATGATGTTGAAATGATCTCCGCCGGGCGTGGCAAAGTTCTTCTCGCCGGAAGGATCAAAAACTTCGCGTGCAAGTCGCTTCCCGAATGCTGGAACATCAGCCAGATCACCATCCACAGTCGGAGGAAGCGAGATACCATCGAGTGGATACATACGGAAATACTTCCGAGGAACAATCCATGGCAGATGAGGCTTGGTAAACCCGCAAGCCAGAAAGAAGGGTTTATCGTGTGACTTTTCCAATTCTGAAACTGCCCAACTGGCGACCTTGCCATCGAACATCTCTTCGTCGCTGAGGTCAACTTCCCCCCAAGGAGTCCAGGCTGTTTTTGGCAGGATTCTGTCGCGTTGTGAGCCTGACTTTGCCCTCACTTGAGCAGGAACGAAATAATCATCCCATGATTCTTTATCGTACGCATTCCACCCGTGAAATATCTTCCCACTCCCACGGACAACGTAACCTGAATTACGAAAGTGCTGCATCAGTGTGATCGCGTCCGGCAGTTTGTCTCGAAGGTTCTCGCCATTTCCATAAACACCGGAATTAGCCGGAGCGACTCCTGTCAATAAGCTAATGCGAGATGGATTACACAGCGGTGCAGCGCAATGAGCGTGGCTAAATGAAACACCGCGTTGAGCCAACCGATCCAAATTTGGTGTCTTTGCCTGCTGATTGCCATCAAGATGGCCGACCCAGTCACGCAAATCATCCACTGCAATGAACAGCACATTAGGCACTGTCTCTTATACACATCTCCGAGCCCACGAGACCGAGGCTGATCTCG
>CAJXTM010000417.1 GCA_913061385.1 uncultured Rhodopirellula sp.
GAGATCAGCCTCGGTCTCGTGGGCTCGGAGATGTGTATAAGAGACAGTTCCAACACATCGATTCCTGCCCCCCCCCGACGCATACCCTCTGATCTTGCAGAAACGGGATGTTCAGCCTGTTGCCCCCACCTTACGGACACATCATCCGGCAACTGCTCATTCAGAACTGCAGGCCTTAATGGAACCACTGGTCTGCAATGCATCATCCGCATCATGACGCAAGAAATCGCAAGGATGATAATCCACTGCACTGATCGCTTCGCGAAGACCAACTCCGACTCAAACTTTAATTCGCCCATATACCAGTCCTCTCATCGAGCTCTTGAACAAACTCTCAGTATCACGCTATCAGCGCATCAACAAACCTACAGACTGGATGCAAACCAATTGCCGAATTCTCCGACTTGAATTCTAATTTTTCCGATCTCGACTTAATCACATCAAATCGATCCAACAAAACGATGCGGAAACGACCGTTTGGTAATTTGCAATCAATGCAACACCGCCGCAACCTGAATTGACTCGCCTGCGTTATTATCTCGTTCACCACACCACCGTTTTCTCCACCCAGCCAAGCCGAGTTCGCCACGCGACCCTGCACGGCGTTCTATCTCTTCACCACAAGTTGAAATCCCCATGAACGACGAAACGTCACGTAAACCGGCCAAAGATTATCAAACCGTGACGGCTGATTCCCTACTTGAGGCTGATGTACGATCCTTGGTTCGACTTTCAATCGCAGAAGATTTACGTGACTCGCTCGACTGGACGACCGTCTGCCTGATTGAGCCAGAGCAAAGTGGTGGCTGCCAAATTGTCCCCCGCGAGGAGGGCGTCTGTGCTGGGCTCGCTACCGTGGCTTGGATTGTCGATGAGTTCGATGCTGACTTGAACCTTGAGTTAGCCCTTGCTGATGGTCAGTTACTGACACCGGGCAAACCAATCGCAACTTTGCGAGGTAGTGTTCGTGACCTGTTAACAAGCGAACGTACCATTCTGAATATTGTTGGGCGTTTGTGTGGGATTGCAAGTCTCACTGCAAGCTACGTCACTGCTATCGGAGAGTCCCACGCACGTCTATACGACACCCGCAAGACGACGCCAGGTTGGCGTTTGCTTGAAAAATACGCTGTGCAGTGCGGTGGTGCCCACAACCACCGCAGCGGACTCCACGACGGTTTCTTGATCAAGGACAACCATCTCGCGTTGGCAGGCGATGCTAATGGACCAATCGCAGCAAGCACCGCTGCAAAGAAAGCACTCCGATGGCGTGGTTCACAGATCGAACATCTGACCGCGCCGGAAATTGTCGAAATCGAAGTCGACAGCCTGGAGCAGTTTTCCGAAGTCTTGCCAATCAATCCCGACATCATACTGCTCGACAACTTCACGATCGACCAACTCCGAGAAGCGGTGGCAATCCGGAACGACATGAACTCACCAGTCGAACTTGAAGCATCCGGTAATGTGCGAATTGACACACTGTCCGCCATCGCTGAAACAGGCGTGGACCGCATCAGCAGCGGCGCACTAACGCACCAAGCAACCTCGCTGGACCTGGGCCTTGACTGGATTGACAGCCACGCGTCCTAATCTACTTAGCTGCAAGCGGCCTACAGACACTGCAACTTCGCAAGTCTCAATAGAGGAAAAGCAGGCTGAGAAATCGCCACTCACGATGTAACGCCTCTGCTAGTCACGCCATGTTCGCAACTCACTTTGCGTGAACGCTATCTTTGATTACCAAAGACTCGCATTCCGTAGTAAAGCAGTGTCATGATGGACTGCAACGTGCCCGCGACGTAAGTCAAAGCGGCAGCATTAAGAACCTTTGCCACGTACTGCTCTTCATTGCCGGCAATGATTCCCTGCGAGACAAGTTCCTCGCGAGCTCGGCTGCTGGCATTGAATTCCACTGGTAGGTTAACAACTTGAAAAAAGACCACGCATGCGAAGAGCAGCAGACCAATCATCGCCAGCGGCTTGAAACTTAGCAGTAAACCCACGAACAACAGTGCACTCCCGCGCTGGACCCAAAATTGGCAGCCGGGACAGCCAAATTCCGAATGGCCAGTGGAGCATACCCTTTCGCATCTTGAAAAGCGTGCCCCGCCTCGTGACAGGCGACTCCCACTGCCGCCATTGATTGTCCGCTGTAAACATCCTCACTTAATCTCAAAACTTTGTGTCGCGGGTCATAGTGGTCACTCAATTGCCCATGCACCTGCTCAATTTCCACATCCGATAAACCGGCGTTGTCCAGCATCCGGCGAGCCGCTTGGGCTCCACTCATTTTGGCCGGGACCTTACTCATCGCGGCAAATGATGACTTCACTTTCCACTGGGCGTAAAACCCAAGCAACAAAGGCGGTATCACGAATAAAAAATAGACAGGATCAAAAAAGAACATTGTGTTTCCTAACAAAGACGCTCGAAAATGACGCTAAACGGCAAGAATGACAGCACAGTACAACCCGCGATCTAGACAGCAACTGCCGGACCGTTCTCCGACAAAACCGCGAGCCTATTACTCTGACGCACTCATCTCATTCGGCAGGCACCCACAAAACTTGGCAGCCCTCGTCCTGTATGTTCCTCGCAACCGAAATAGTTAATCCCTCGAGGTCGGCGTTACTTTCATGGTCACTGTCTTCGCCCCCCGCTGCACAACGATCTGCACTTGTTCTCCTATCTTTAACGCTTCGATTGCGTAGGTGTAGTCATAGATGTCTTCGATCTTCCGTCCGGCAAGCCTCACGATGATATCACCACCACGAACTCCCGCTTTTGCAGCCGGCCCATCGGCAGCAACACCACTCAGTTTGAGCCCTTTGACATCACCGGCCACGTAATCTGGGATGGTTCCCAGGTAAGCTGTCAGCCTCGCTCTCGGAGCATCTTTCTGGGCTTCGCCTTCCTCGAGCTTGAACTCCGGAGCCGTTGAGCTCGTCAAGAATCCGCGTCCAATCAGCGCGAACAAACGGGCGATATCCGCAACCCCCTCATAGTTCAACTTGTCCGGGGTATCACGAGGAGTGTGGTAATCCTCATGAGCACCAGTGAAAGCGGACAGGATGGGAACACCACGAGCCACAAAGGCAGAAGCATCGGTTGGCAATCTCGTACTCGTCTTATCGAGCGTCAACTCAAGGCCAACGGGCAGATTTCGTCGCTGGACTTCGCTTGCAAAGCCAGGCGAGGACCCAATTCCCTGGATCACTAATTTTTCTCGCAAGCGGCCAACCATATCAAGGTTCATGTAGGCTGCGATTGCAGCGGTCAATGGCGTGGCATCGGTCGTAGTGCCGTGTGCATGAGCCGCGGCATCGCCTGATTTTTCTTCAGTCTTCGCAGGTTGCGGTGCATCTGGATACAGTCGGTAGAAGTCATCCGCAAACGCCTGAGATCCAAACAAACCCAGTTCTTCACCGCTCCAAGCAGCGACCAGCAGATCACGCTTTGACTTCAGTCGTCCGGCTTTTTTCTCAGCAGCAAGGTACTGGGCGATTTCCAACATGGCTGCAACACCACTGGCATTATCGTCGGCACCCACGTGAACTTGGCCACGCTCGTCATCCTTGGCCAGACTGCCTCCCCCACCTCCGGTACCCAGATGATCGATGTGGGCTCCCACGATCAGGACAGGCGACTTATTATTTATTTCCGCGTCCGCAGTCATCCGAGCGATGACGTTTCGACCGGTACCGCGTTTTCGCTCAATCCCGACCGTAGCTGATGCCTTGGCATTCTGCAGCGGAAAACCGAGGTGCAACGAACCGTCATCAAGTTGTTTCTGACTCTTTGCCAAGTCCTGATCTGCGGCGTGAAAGACCTGCTCTGCCACAGAGTTCGTGACAGAAACAGCGGCAATGCTGACGCTTGCCTGCGAGGCTGCCTGATCGAAACGAATCAATTGGTTCTTCACCTTGCTAGTGGGACCAGTCACAAAGATGATGCCCTTGGCTCCCAGATCTCGAGCAATCGATGCCTTCCGACGTGGCGAACTATACCTAGCCATCTTTTGGCGTTGCTCGGCAGTGATGTCCTGAGGCATGTCACGAAGAACCATGACCCACTGCCCGCCGACGGCGAGGTGGACATAGCTGTCATACTCAGGTGTCCCATCGCTTGCAGGGATTTGCATCCCGTAGCCAGCGAAAACAATTCCCGTCTCCGCTGTTTCGCCATCTTTTGAGAACGCCAGGGGTTGCCAATCCTTGCTGAGTTCCAATTTTTTCCCCGACACCATCATCTGATTCGCATCTGTCAGCGTCGAGCCAGCGGGGAAATCAAACGCGTGAAAGAATGTGCCGTTCTCACCAGCGGGCTGAAAACCAAGACTCTCCAAATAGGCAGCAACATAGGCTGTAGCTCGTCTCTCACCAGCGGTACCAGTCAAGCGTCCCCCCAAATCTGGTCGCGCTAAAAAGTCAACATGTCGCATGGAGTCAGTTGGCAGAAAGCCAGGTTCGGATGACTCGGCGGCGGCCAGTGCGGCTGACTTATCTTGGTCCGCTGTATTTGAATCAAGATTTAGCAAGCTACGAGCAGCAGCGTCGTCCCACTCCGCCATGAAGATCTGCGATTGCTTGGCTGCAGTTCTCGTTGATGTCCAAGAAAGCCGCTTGCCATCCGGCAAGAACACTGGCAGCCCGTCAAAGCCATCTGTATCGGTCACCCGAACAGGCTCTCCCTTGCCGTCTACTCGAACCAGATAAAGCTCAAAATTCCCAAACCCATGCTTGTTCGTCGTGAAGATCAGATAATCACCGCTTGGATGGTAATAAGGCGCCCAACTCATCGCACCGATGTTGGTCAAGCGTTTTACATCGCCGCCGCTGATATCCATCGAATAAATCTCGGCCGTCGCGCCATTCCTGTCTCTTATACACATCTGACGCTGCCGACGAC
>CAJXTM010000418.1 GCA_913061385.1 uncultured Rhodopirellula sp.
GCATGATTGCCAGTATCAGCATGCATTCCATTGATCACACACAGTCGATCTGCATGTTTGGCGGTTTCAGGCAAAAGATCGGACACCCAGAGACCACTGTCACCCCTTTGCTTAAACGCCACAGCAGAACCTGGATGTTTTTTGTCGCTCGTCTGTGGTTTGTAATCGAAGGTGTCCATTTGCGCAGGACCACCACTCATGCACAAAAAGATCACACGTTTTGCCCGAGCTGGATTCGTGGCAACAGGGGAAGCGGCTGGGGTGCCTGCGTGAAGAGTACCTTGGCAGAGCGAGGACTGCAGAGCCAAATATCCAAATCCGCAGGACGCCGATTGCAGCATATGTCGTCTTGAAATCATGACAGTCATCAGTCCACGTATCGAAATTCGTTTGTCATCAACATTGCCTGACAAAAACTCTTCCAAACCCGGTGATTCCGCTTCACCGCGTCAGCTTCATTTTTCTCAAAGTGATCACCTATTGCAACAAGATAATCTATCGCCTGCCGCAACTCGACATCGCTAGGCAACCTTTGAAAACAGGCAAGGAACACTCTTCTCACCCTGAACTCGTCAGTAAACGAGGGGTCTTCCAGCAATTCATTAGCGTAAATACCGGCTTGAGAGACAATAAATTCACTGTTCAAAAGGAACAGGGTCTGGGTCGGCAAGGTCGTCACTTCTCGCTTGCCGGCAATCCCCACAGCATCAGGTAAATCAAACGCCACGAGTTCCGGAGGTGGTGCGTGCCGCAGCATACACAGGTAGATGCTTCGATGATTCGATTCACGATGCAGGTTAGTTGACTCTCCTGGAGGCCAGTTGATCAACGCATCGATTTCCTCGACCGCCGATCCCTGCTGCGGTGAGCGATCAAGTCTCCCCGTCACATGTAAGATGCTATCACGCAAAGATTCAGCATCCAGTCGACGTCGGGAATGACGAGCTATCCAACGATTATCTGGATCCAAACGCAGTGAATCAGCGTCATGCTTGCTAGCCAACTGATAAGTCCGCGACAACACGATCTGGCGGATCATCTGCTTCACTGACCAACCTTGGCGGACAAACGCTTCGGCCAGATAGTCCAACAATTTGGGATGGCTGGGTCTCGCACCGTAAACACCAAAATCGTCTGGGGTCGTGACAATCCCCCGCCCCATTAAATGCATCCAAATCCGATTCACCATGACCCGTGATGTCTGGGGGTGATCATCACGTGTTAACCACTCCACAAGTTCTTTCCGCCCACTTGAACCGGCACCAACTTCAAATGCACCCGTGTCGAATCGATGAGTGGCTTGCGTGGGAAGTGTTTCGTACGCAGTCAAAACCCCCCTCGTTACAGACGCGCCTTTTTTTGCCCCGTCACCATTGATATGGATTTTAATGTCTGCTGGTTTCGCTTTGTCGCGAACCCCCATCGCAAAACCATCAATCGGTGTAGGAATGATTCCTTTTGGTTGCCCCGATGCCGCATGCAATTTCAGAATGGCGTCACGATCTAACGCTCGTTCATAAGCTGCAAACTCACCGACATTCCCCTCAAGAGGCGCAAACTTGTCACTCCGCCGCCCAAGGCTGAATTCACGTGACTTACCAAACGTCGCCTCGAGTTTGTCTTCCAGTTCAAGCTGCCCGTTCAAATAGACTTCAATCCGTCCACCACGCCTCGCCAGCACGACATGATTCCACGAATTGGGTGGAATGACTGTTGAGCCTCTGACTGATTTCTTCTTCTCATTTCCGTTGAATACAAACAACTTGCCCGTGACCGCCTTCTCGTGTTTCCCCCCAATACCGAGATGGTCTCCGGGTAAGGCTTTGTCACCCAGCTTTGCTCTTGAGAACAGATAGGTAGTAATGGGACGAGCATCATTTTTAATTACGTTACGAAACCAGAATGAGACAGTGTATGATTCGGCGTCACCTGAAAATTCACCATGCAGAGCCGTCTCTTTGACTTTTGCAAAATCGAGTTCATTGAACGGCAATTTTGCTTCTGGTTTAAGAGCAGTGGGATGCTCCGTTAGTGATTCTCTGATGACAGGCTGGTGTTCCTGAATGGCAGCGAGATAACCATCTGCAAAAACCGGAGCTTTGCTGCGATCAGGCCGAACCTGATCGCCCGCTAAATTTGATCGCAATGCGTGCAGTTCGGTTGGTGGTGCTGTCAGATTCTCATTCCCAGCAGCTCCATAAAGTGTTTGTGTACTGGAGAAGATTCCGGCGAGCGCATAGTAGTCGCGAGTGGGTATCGGATCATGTTTATGATCATGGCAACGGGCGCAAGCCACACTTAATCCGAGAACACCAGTACTTACCACATTGATCTGGTCATCTACGACATCCATGGCAAAGTTGCTGTTCATGGCCGACGCTGGCTTGGAGCCCAAAGCAAGAAATCCGGTCGCAACCAGATAGCGATTCTTTTCTGCAGCGTCAGTCGCCTTGAGTGTATCTCCAATAATCTGTTCCCTCAAAAAACGGTCATAACCAGGGTCTCGGTTCATCGCGTCGATCACGTAATCACGATATCGCCACGCATGTGGAAACGTGGCGTTTCTTCCCAACCCATCATCACCGTTGGACTCACCATAGCGGGCAACATCCAACCAGTGCCGGCCCCAGCGAACACCAAACTGAGGTCCAGCAAGAAGTCGATCGACCACTTGCTTCACGGCTCCGTCTCCATGCTGTTGGTGATCCTGAGCAAAGTTCGAGACCTGCTCAGCGGTTGGTGGTAAACCTGTAAGATCAAAATACAGTCGTCGGACAAGCGTTATTGCATCAGCGTCATGAGTCGGCTTCAACCCGACAGCTTCCATTCGAGCTAACACAAATTGATCCAGGGGACCACGCGACCATGTCTCATCGATAACCCTTGGGGTAGGTGACACTACCCTCGTTTGGAAAGACCACAACGCATCTAGGTCTTCAGCAGGCTGCACAGACCGACTCGATGCTTTTGTCCTTGGATCGAACGCGCCTTGGGTAATCCACTTTTCAAAATCATTCAGTACCGCTTCGGGGAGTTTACCGGTCGGTGGCATTTCCATCCCGTCATAACGCATCGACTGCATCAACAGACTTTCGCCTGGCTTGCCTGAAACAATCACAGCTCCTGATTCACCGCCAGCCGCCATGCCTGCCTGAGTATCGAGCAGGAACCTGCCACCAACCTCTTTGGAGTCCGTCGCGTGACATTCATAACAGTGTTCAACAAGAATGGGTCGGATCTTCTTTTCGAAAAAATCCGTTTGCTCACGAGCAGGCTCAGAGAAACCACTCGACGCTTGGAAAGCAACCAAAACCCCGATCGCCAGCGCGATTAGTTTTCGAGAACCATAGGTGGTCAGAATTCGCGAACGAAACACGACAAACACCAAATTGAAGGGGAGTTAGGACGGGCAGGCAGTTCCACGGCGGACCGTCCAGTTTACTATCGCAATTCATCCATTGAAATGACTTTCCGGTTCGATATGCACTGCGGCAATCAAATTTAGGCACTGACTGATCCGCGAGAACACCGCAATTGCCAGTCTCACGGAGGATTCTGACGGAGCGAGCGATCCACGCCCCACCTGAGGAAAGCCCCTGCACAGGAGTCGATTTGTAGGATCAGCCGTTTTCCATCGCTGCGGCTCGGTCGCGTATGCAAGGTGGCATGAGCGGTTAAACTAAGAGAGATAATTCGATTAATCGGACGCGATCGACACCCGCTATTCAAACAAATTGTGTGATGAAACATCTGCTACTCTTGCTGAATCTGACTTTCCTGATTTCCATTGGCGTCGCGGAGGAACGCCCCAACATTCTGTTCATCATGTCTGATGATCATGCATGCAATGCAATCAGTGCCTATGGCGGCAGACTCTCCTCAGTCGCACCAACTCCCAACATTGACCGCCTTGCCAAAGAGGGCATGCGACTGAACAAGTGTTTCGTCACGAATTCAATCTGCACACCCAGTCGTGCAGTGATCCTTTCGGGTCAGCATTCACACGTCAACGGTGTGAAGACGCTGGTTGATGCCTTCCCAGGTCCCGACAAAGGCATTCCCAATGTTGCCGAACTACTTCGGCAGTCTGGCTACCAAACAGCACTCGTTGGCAAATGGCATCTTCGTTCCGCACCGTGGGGCTTTGATTATTGGAAGGTTGGACCGGGTCAGGGTCTTTACCACAACCCGGTCTTCATCACCTCGACCGATGGTGTCGCCTATTCATCACGCGTCAAGAAAACTGCAAAACGCACAAAAGGCTATTACACAGACCTTGTCACTGACTTTGCATTGGAATGGCTCGACCAACGGGACGACCAAAAACCATTCTTCATGATGCTGCACCACAAGGCTCCGCATGGCAAATGGGAACCAGCAGATCGGCACAAGCAGTATCTTGCAGGTCTGGAAATCCCTGAGCCGGCAACTCTTTGGGAAGATTTCTCGCACCGTTCTTCTGCCACCAGGGATATGGGAACCTCCATCACAAGCAGACTGCACCCCCGCCGAACGATGGTCGCTGATGTGCAAAAACCTGATTGGCCGGCTGGATCAATTGACCTTTCCGGAATGACTGAGAAGGAAAAAGGCAAAGCGGCGTACCAGAAATATCTGCATGATTACCTCGGCTGCGTCAAAGCGGTCGACGAAAACGTCGGACGTGTCCTCGACTACCTCGATAGAACCGGGCTCGCTGAAAACACACTGGTGATCTACACAGCCGATCAGGGCATGTTTCTCGGTGAACATGATTACTTTGACAAGCGTTGGATTTACGAAGAATGTTTGCAGATGCCATTTCTCGCCCGACTGCCGGGTGTGATTCCTGCTGGCGCGGTCAATGACGCACAACTCTGTTCCTGTCTCTTATACACATCTCCGAGCCCACGAGACCGAGGCTGATCT
>CAJXTM010000419.1 GCA_913061385.1 uncultured Rhodopirellula sp.
AAGCTGGGCACTTTGAATACTAGCATCGGCAACCGAACCAGCCGCACCGATCGTGCTTGTGTAATCAAGCGAGCCATCAAGAAGTTTTCGACCCTGAAACGTTGTCGACTGTGCGATCCGATTGATCGCTTCGAGCGAGCTATCAATCTGTAACTGGTTGGCAGAGATCTCCTCGCTGCTAAGCCCTCCTGTGTTGGCCGCCTCGACTACCAAACCGCGAACATCGTTGAGCAAGCTGTTGATCTGTCCCATCGCGCTGTCCGCAGTGGTGATGATCTGACCCGCTCGACGGGTGTTGGTGATTGCTTTGTTCAATCCAGTAATCTCGCTTCGCAAAGCCTCACTGGCAATCAAGCCCGCAGGGTCGTCTTTACCACTATTGATTCGAAGGCCAGTGCTGAGACGAGTCAGTGCGGAATTCAAATCGCTGTTACTTGCCTGAAGACGGTTCTGAGCGACAAGTGACGATACGTTCGTGTTAATTCTGGTCATTGGTTTTCCCTATGCGGCGAATCGTATTAACGTGATCCGGCCGCCAGGACCGGAAGAAATGCTTTGGATGGCGAATGGGTAACATCAACCATTCAGTCACCCCTATTGCATGTTGTTAAAACATGGGGTACGCATAGTCAGACCGTGGGAAAAGAACCACGGAAATGCGGCTGCTTAATCCTGACCGCCTGCTACAGAAGCCCTGACCATCACGACCGACACCTCTTACGTTGTCGCTAAAGTCTGAATCTGAGGCTTACTCAGATTAAGCGAGTGCAACCGGCAAACGTGCCACCCTGTGCACCCGAGGGCAAAACGCCCGACGAACAGACCCGAGCAATGCTCTTCACAATGTCCTCAGGGCTGCTCTAGACCAGGACCATAGCATCGCCGTAGCTGTAAAACCGATACTCCTGCTCGATTGCCTTTTGATAAGCTTCCATCGCCAGGTCACGACTTGCAAAGGCACTGACCAAAACAAGTAACGAACTACGTGGCAAATGAAAATTGGTCAACAAGCCATCAATCGCCTGGAATTCAAAGGGTGGGCGGATAAAAATCCCCGTCTCACCTAGCCATGGTTGCAACCCGCCGCCTTGCTTGGCGGCCGACTCCAGCACCCGAACGGTGGTCGTCCCCACGGCAATGCACCGGCCATCCGCCTGACGCCTATTGTTGATCGCATTGCAGGTCGATTCATCCAGACTCCCCCATTCTCGGTGCATCTGGTGTTCATCAAGCTGGTCAACTTGAATCGGTCGAAAGGTGCCAATTCCAACGTGCAATGTAACCTCCCCCAAATAGACTCCCATTCGCCGAACTCGTTCTAGCAACGCCTCGGTGAAGTGCAAACCAGCAGTCGGCGCTGCCACACTACCGCGGTGTTTGGCGAACACCGTCTGATAATGTTCGATGTCGGCATCGACCATTTGCCCGTCCCTAATGTAAGGTGGCAACGGGATTCTTCCGTATCGGTCGAGCCAGTCAGCAGCTTCTTTGAGCTCTTTGTGCGAGCCACCCTGCAACGCAACAAATCCATCAGGCAAGTGCGGCTGCACGAGCAAGTTACCAGCATCAGTCCGCGCCACCACTTCGAGTTCCATTCCATCGCGAGCATCACGATCCTGAACCGTAATTCGCTCACCTGGCTTAAGCTTTCCACGGGTCTTCGTTAGTACCTCCCAGACACCAGAGACGGCATCAGCCCTGAGAAACAAGCCCTGCCAGCGGCCGCCTGTTTCCTTGCGAAACCCGACCAAACGCGCAGGCATTACACGACTGTTGTTGAAGACAACCGCATCGCTAGGATTCAGAATGTCGGGTAAATCCCTGACATGCATGTGTTCGATGCGGCCAGTTTTTCGCTCAACGAGCATCAGCCGGGAATCACTGCGCGTTGCCAACGGGTCCTGAGCGATCAACTCACGCGGAAGCTCATAATCATACTGCTCTATTTCGTTCATGGGAGCAGTTTAACGAGGAAGTGTCCGATTCGGAAAGCCACCCGAATTTTCACAACTTCCGAGTGCCGCAAGGTGTACCAAACATCGAAACCGCACATGGATGTGGACAATCCTGACGCATATCCGCCGATTAACACTACAACAAACTCAGTATTGGATTTTAAACCCACCAGTATTTCCCACTAATGGCTGCTCATCGATTTGAACCGCCTCAATGTTCCCCCGCATCTCAGCTTCGATACGCGTGAGCAAATGCTTCACATCCAACGCATTTCCCTCAACATCCATTAAAACCGATCCGTCAGGCTGGTTAAAAACGAAACCATTCACCGACAAGCCTGTACTTTGCCTTACGGCATTAAACCGAAAACCGACGCCTTGAACGCGACCCTCATAACGCACCAGATATCGCTTCAGTGCAACCTGCTGATTCATTGGAAACCTGTGGTTCGTCGCTTAGTCGTCAGCACGCTACTTTTACCGCGCTCACAAAGAAACAACGCGGATAGGCAACACTTAAAAACACCGTGAGGGAGAAGCAGTAATGGAGAGAAAGCACTCTGGTTCAGCTGTTCCAAAAGAAGCCACCGACCCAATCAGCACGCCTACAGCTCCGCGTGAGGGGAAAAACATAACGTCCCGACGAAGAGTAGATGAAGCCCAGGGCAGGCAAGGCGTGCTTGAGATGAACACAAAAACATCGAATCATATCCAGCTTGAATCAACCAGCAGTGACGCCCTCAGCAGCCTCTTGCTGCTCAGAAGTCGCTGGCTTCTCATTGGCTGGTTGCATGCGTTCAATCACGACAAGACACATATCATCGAATGGGGCGGCATCACCGATGTGATCGCGTACTTCCTTGACGATCCGATCTTTCACAACTTCCGCATCACCACCTTCTGCCGTCAGTTGACGAACACGCTCGATGCCAAACAGCTGATCGTCAGCATCCATCGCCTCATCGATACCATCGGTATAGAGTACGGCAATGTCTCCCACATTCATGGGATGTTCCACCGCTTCGTAATCCATGCCACTATCAATCGCGATAGGCAATCCTGATTCTTCTTCACCTGGTTCGCAAATTGCGCTGTCTTTACTTGCACGAATGATAGGCGGCATATGCCCTGCATTTACGATGGTAACGCATTCTGAAGCAGGATCAATCACGACAAGCAAAAACGTGATAAAGCGTTCAACCTGCAACCGGCTCATGCGATCATTCAATTGAACAATGGCTTGTGCAACGTCAGGTTCTCGGGCGAGGCAAAAACGAGTTTCCGCGGATAATTTCGCCATGAACATAGCAGCGGCCACCCCATGCCCAACAACGTCTGCGACCACGACGCCTATCCGACCATCACCCATCTCGATGTAGTCAAAATAATCTCCGCCGATATGGTTGGCTGCTTGATAAAAACTGCGAACGCGGTACCCGGTGCCAACGGGTTCACAGTCCGGCAGAAACGCCTGCTGCACCTCGGTCGCCAACTTCAGGTCTTGCTGAACCTCTTTCTGCTTCAATGCCGCTTCATGCATCCTGGCATTGTTAATCACAATACCAGCTTGGGCAGCCACACCTGACAGCAGATCAGTATCCTCTTCCATGAACTGACCACCACCCTGAGTCGAATCAATCTGCAGTGCACCAAACGCGTTCCCGTCTGCATCTTTCAGAGGAGCACAAATCATCGATCGAATCGAAAAATCTGCAATGGATTGACTGGAATCAAAGCGTTCATCATCGGATGCATCGATTGACAGAATTGCCTCTCCAGAGGACATCACTTCACGAATGATCGTTCGACTGATCCTCAATGTCTCTGTTTCATCATGAGTACCGCGAGTTTTGACCCAGCGTGGAACAAGATCACCCGACTCCGTCAACATCACCACGAAACCACGATCCGCGGAGGGAAAAATATCAAACAGACTCTCGAGTACTTTGGGTAACACATCCTCGATCGCAAGGACATTTCCGAGGTTGCGATTGATCTGCATCAAGGCCTCAAGCTTTGCTTCAGGCGTCGCCGACATTTTCAAACCGTCGGCGGAACTACGGTACTCAACCTTGGCACTGCCGCTGCCACTGCCACTTAGCTGAGCCGTTTCGTTTTCGTCATACATCATGACACCAAACTTCGTGCCATTACATGCCTCCCCTCCCTTAAACAAGTCCGGGACATCCTCGGGCTCGACCCCACTATCAAAGACGAATTCAACGTCGCTGATTCGAATGCGGTCCCCCTCCTTCAACAAAGCAGATCCGGAAATCAACTGACCGTTAAGAAACGTGCCATTCCTGCTGCTCATGTCCTCCAAGTAATGACCACTGCCGTCATTGATTACCTTGGCATGCATACGACTAACTGCACCCGCATCCACCACGATGCCGCAGTCGGGATGTCGCCCAATTGTCGTTTCACCACTGACGAGCTCAAACTTCGACTCATCACTACTCGGTTCACCGTCCTGCTCAGTCGCTAAAAACGCCATAATTACACCAAAAACAGTCCTCGAAGAAATCAAGCCTCAGTATAAGTTGCAATGCGGTTACTCACAACGAAGGGAAAGCCCGTCAAACCAGAACGAGTATCTAATTCAGCCATTTGCCGGTCTATGCCGCCTGCATATTGAAAATAAGACAAAAACACAGCTCAAAGCTTCTGCACCATCCCACTACGACCTAACTCTCAAAAGCTAAGCGTCAAGAGCAGAACCCGTTGAAAACCTAGCTTTCTATTGAGGCCGATTCGGTGGCTAACTCCCATCTCAGAGCTTCGCGGCACTCGACGCTCCCATCTGTTCGGTAAATAGGTATTCCCAAAAAACATTCCCTAATACAACCACACCCTCGGCTTGCATTGCCCGAGGTGGAATGTGCTGTGCTCGAACCCTGTCTCTTATACACATCTGACGCTGCCGACGACTCCTTACGTGTAGAT
>CAJXTM010000420.1 GCA_913061385.1 uncultured Rhodopirellula sp.
CTACACGTAAGGAGTCGTCGGCAGCGTCAGATGTGTATAAGAGACAGCGGCAAAACTGATGTCCAACGGATCAAGCTCAAGAATGCGTTCTAGGCTTTGCACGACCTTTGCATCATTTCCCTCACGGATCGCGGCCTCCAAAAACCATTCCTGAATCAATGAAGGCAGCGTCACATAAGCCCGAGCACGGTAGCGACTGGAGCCGATCATCCGAATGACGGCAATATCAAACAAGCGAGCCGCTTCAGCAGGCTGCTCCTCTCGTATGGTCATCACATATTTTCGAACGACGTCATAAAGACTCACTGCCGAGTAGGCATTTCCTAACGCATCGACACTAAAAACTGCTACGGGAAGCAAGTCTTGATAGACCCTCATTGAAAGAGACATTTCACCCTGTTCGCGAAGGTAATCCGCAATTTCCAGTCGAAATTGGAGCGAGGGCGAGCACAGCACCGCGTCCAATTTTTTCTGCAACGATGCAGTCAAATCGCGATCTCCTACTCTTTTCGAGCAGACCAACCGTCCCACCAGTGCTTTTGCCGTGACAACATCCAAATCCCCAATCTTTCCCGATTCCTGATACTCAATGTTCGTGATGGCCGTTGCAGATGCTTGCTCAATTTTCGCGAACCAGTTTTTCGCATCTCTCATACTTCCCATTGACAGCTCTTCTTCGCCAAGTCGCATGAGTGCATCTGATTGCCCCAGTGCAGCGAATCGCTGGACATAGATCGAAGCAATTTCATACTCACCATGAACCAATAACAGACCGTAAACATTGGCACTGTAACGAACCATTGCTCCATTTTTGGCCTGTGGACTATCCAAGCGTTTAAAGATATTCGCAACCATTGACTCAAGTACATCACTGACACTCAGAGCAGTTACATCTTCACCTCGAGCAATTTGACAAACGATCGAAAGCTGTTCACTAAACGCGTCAGATTTCCTGAGACTCTGCACGACCTCCGTCAACTGTGCCAGCATTGCGGCGTCGCAGTCGCCCAGTGAATCTGCAAGTAAGTATTTTTCAACCGACTGCAAGGTTTTGGGATCACCCGCAAGCAGCAGTTCCTCAATCCATTCATTTCGCGTCACTGCCGAAATCCGAAAAAGCAAGTACGACTTCACATTGCCGGTGAGCAATAAACTCTGCCCCACGCATAGTTTTTTCGCAATGGCAAAAGCGACTTCATCACGACCGATCGCATCGAGGCAGCAAATCAGTTGCACCAGTCGTTCTATCTCAGGACACATTTGATCGAGGCTCAAGGCCTTTGCTTTCCGAAGCGACCTCTGCGTTTCCAAGGCTTGATCAACCCACTCAGCGTACTGTGTGTCTACCAACTCAAGAGGATACCCGAGCACTTCAAACGCGCGAGCGGGCCTCGATGATGCCAACGAGACATCTGCTGAAAGATGTGGTCTGTGCGAATCTAAAATCGAAAAAGCGGCAGCAAGTTGACCGTGCATGGCTAGCGATTTCCATCGGATTCCACGGGCTTCATCCGATTCATCAAAAACGGCCTTCGCCAACTCGTCAATTGCCTCACGTTGCAGTTCTTGCTTCCCGGATCGTTCGGCAGCGATCAAAATCCGCGACCATGCCTGAGCAGCAGCCTCGCTGCCAACTTCAGAATCTTTCACGACAATCATGGCATCATCGGCAAGCTCATCCCATCGCGATTCGAGAATCAGGCAGAACTGAAGAATCTGCCGATTTGTGAGTGTTCGAGCCAGAGCGATCGCTTTTTCAATTTCACCAATTTGGTACTGCAACAACACCCTCGTTTCATCCCGCTGCTGCGGGGGCCAGTTTTTAGCGGATTCGGGAAGTAAGCCCCGCGATTCCAAGTCGGCTCCCATGAATTGCAGCAACTGCAGGCGACACAATGCCATCTCGCGAGTTTCAGCAACCAGGCCGATGAGCGTTATGAAATCGGAGAGTTGTTGACTTTCAATCGCTGTTTGTACGTAGGCAGCAAATCTCACAGAGATCAATCGCGCAATCTCCTTGCGTACCTGAGTTGATCGCTGCCCAACCGCCGTGATTTCAAGCACAAACAGCAAAGCACCAAAACGCCCTTGATCCAGCAACACTCCTAAATGCGAGCCAGACACATGACGAACTCCCCCCCCATCATCCGCGTCGAATAAAGTTCCGGTTTGCCAGCACTGCAAAATCCATTTGGCGCGTTCGGAAACCTCAGGATCAGCATTCAGAGCCGCCTTTTGCACAGCATCCGCAGTCCGCTCCCGATTTTTCCCAATGAAACGCATCGCACGCTGACGGTCGGAGAATTTTGCTGATGAAAGCGACTCTTCGATCTTCTCAAGATCCAACTCGCCACTCTCGCCAAAGCCCCGATCCAAAGCCGGATTCCCGGGCTCGGCTCTCTGCCCAAATGCAGGCAAGGCATATAGCGAGAAGGTCGCACTAATCAGTAAAACAGTGATTGCGACTCGATTCATGTCAGCCTTCTATCTAGAGTTCGTTCAATGAGGTGAATCCAAACCGCCGTTACTCTGTTAACACAATTACGCGGGTCAGTCCGCCGCAACACAAACATCTGGTGTGTTCTAGTCGCCTACCAAGAGCAGGAAGTCATAGGGTAATCCAAGAACCACAAGAATCCGTGTAGCCACAGCCCCCCACTGGCACTCCCCAATCACTATGATCTTAGCATTCTGTGCCATCCATTTTTACAGCAGTATCCAGCAACGGCAAGAAATCATGTGATTGGCACCTCTGCCTTGCCCACCCCACATTTCCGGAGCGAAATCCCCACCATGCGGCGTCGAATTTCCCAAGCGATTATTGCGATCACCGTCACTCTACTTTTCCTGCAAATGCCTGCCTCTGCTGCAGAGTCATGGCCACAGTGGCGAGGAGAACTTCAGAACGGAGTGGCGGTCGGGGACAAATTCCCGATCAATTGGTCTCCAACGCAGGGAATTGCATGGCAAACGGATCTCCCGGGACTGGGAGGCAGCACACCAATCATCGCCAACAGAACTGCCTATGTCACCACTGGCGCGGACGACAACAACCAGTTGCTTGCCTTTGACCTTGAAACGGGCAAGAAGAAGTGGGCGGTTACTGTCGGAACTGACCGAGGCAACAAGCATAGGAAAGGTAGTGGAAGCAACCCTTCGCCCGTTGCGGACGGTGGCAATATCTTCGCCTATTTCCGAAGTGGCGATTTAGCGTCAATCGATTCAAATGGGAAAACTCTTTGGTCAAAAAACCTTCAATCGCTATTTGGTGAGGACACACTGTGGTGGGATCTAGGGTCGTCACCTGTACTGACGAAATCAGCCATTGTGATTGCGGTCATGCAATCTGGCCCCAGTTATCTCGTTGCCTTCGACAAAAAAACGGGACGTGAACTTTGGAAGTTTGACCGGACCCTTCCCGCACCTCAGGAAGCAGCCCAAAGCTACTCCACGCCCGTGGTTGTTTCAGTCAAAGGCGAAGAGGCGATTGCCGTCATGGGTGCTGACCACTTGACAATCAATCGTGCCAGCGACGGACAACTCCTCGGCAAACTCGGAGGTTTCAACCCCGACCAAGAGAAATACTGGCGTTCGATAGCGTCCCCTGTCGCAGACGGCAATATCATTCTTTGCCCTTATGCGAGAGGTGACACACTGACGGCTGTCGATATCCAAGCACTTGCAGACGGCAAGGGCCAAGATGCCATCCTCTGGCTTCGCGATGATCTTGGCAGTGACGTCCCAACTCCAGCGGCTCACCAAGGTCGCGCGTATGTCGTTGCTGACGGCAAGACATCCAAAGGCACAATTACTTGCATCAACCTAAATAATGGCCAAACGGAGTGGACAGTCAAGCTTCCGAAATCACGTGGTGGCTACAGCAGCTCGCCACTTCTTGCCGGCAACCATCTCTATGTGACCCAGGAGAATGGAACGATGTTCGTACTCGGCCCACTCGACAACAAACAGCCTGAAATCGTGTCGACCAACACAATTGAGGACAACGAGCCTTTCACAGTAGCAAGCCCGGTTCCTTTTCAAGAATCGCTGTTGCTGCGAAGTCGCCACAAGCTCTATCGCATCAAGAAGTAGCCGGTGCAGTCAGCTTGGTAAACTGTGATCGCACTTTGTCGTGGCCAACGCCGCAACACGGTCGCTCTGTATGCAGTCGCTCTGTAGTGGCTATGTATACGGTCGCTCTGTATGCAGTCGCTCTGTATGCAACGAAGTCGGCTACCACCTAGTAATCTCTTGTCCCAAAGTAGACACAATTGATAGTCAGCATGACGACGATGAAGAGCGCACAGCTGAACACCGGTCGCAGAATGTCATAACGCTCAATTCGCTCTTCCCCGGATGGACCGCGTAACATGACGGCGGATTTCCCACTGACTATCGAACTAATCGTGTCACCCAGTTCTCCCGTCTGTGGGATGACGAAACGCAGCGGACCAATTAGATATTTGTCAACTCGCCGCCAAACCCCAAGCGATGGGCGTATCTGTCCTTGTATTGACAGGTCACCCGAGTCCAATAGATCAACTTGATCAGTGTGATGTGCAAGGTAAATGAGGTCTTGCTTTGGGTTGTAGGTGATTGCTTCGACAGTGTTGGGACCAACCTTACCACTGAGCCCGTACGACTTTCCATCTCCACTCTCCGGCGCGACAAGCCTGCATCGACCATCACTTGTTAGCAACAAGAACCGGCCTTCCCCAATTCCCGCCACCGAGGTTGGTATCAGCCGATCCGACAGAGGCACTTGAGCAAGAGGCTCGAGCGTCTCACGATTAAACAATTCAATCGGCCGCTCATCTCGCGAAACCAACAGAACGGATCCCGAACTGTCTCTTATACACATCTGACGCTGCCGACGACTCCTTACGTGTAGATCT
>CAJXTM010000421.1 GCA_913061385.1 uncultured Rhodopirellula sp.
GAGATCAGCCTCGGTCTCGTGGGCTCGGAGATGTGTATAAGAGACAGATGCATCTATCCGCAGAACAGTTCACAAACGATTTCATCAGTTCAGTGGGTAATAGCGGGATCACTGCTTTCCGCCGTCGATATCGCGAGGTCGATGCACTGCTGATTGACGACGTTCAATTCCTGGGCGCGAAGAAGGCTACGCTCCGCGAGATGCTTTATACCGTTGAGACGCTGGCCTCAGCGGGGCGTCCTTTGCTTTTCTCGGGCCTGCAGGCTCCCAGTGAGATCGCCGGGTTATCCCACGAACTGGCAGGCCGCATGGCGAGCGGGCTTGTATGCCCGATCCAACCCCTTGATATCGATGTCCGCCGCGAGATTCTCGAACGCTGGATTGCAGAACGTTGCCCGCTTGAAGTTCCATCCGTGCTGCTCGATCAGATCAATCCCATGCTTGCAGGTGACGGTCGCGTGGTGAGTGGAGTCGCCAACATGATCAACACGTTGCAACGCATGTTTGGCCGAGTGCCTTCGCTCGATGAAATCAGACAGTTCGGCGGCAGTCTACTACGAGCGTCGACTCCAATCGCAACATTATCAGTGATTGAAACAGCAGTTTGTGATGCGTTCCATCTACCTCATAACACGCTTCGAGGTCGCTCACAAACGCGAGCCGTCACTGGACCTCGCATGTTAGCGATGTATCTGGCTCGTCAACTCACAGCCTCTGCTTACGCTGAGATTGCTACCCACTTTGGTGGCAAATCCCACAGCACAGCGATTTCAGCAGAAAACAACGTCAGGAAATGGCTTGAGTGCGGAAAATCGATCGGCCGAGGCCCACTTGCCATGTCCACGCGAGAAGCAGTCGCTCGCGTCGAGAACCTCCTGCGAAGCGGGTGATCATGCACACGCTTCGTATTGGCTTCCGACGCGAATCGCTATCAGTCACCACAAACGCCGATCCACCCTCTGGTTCCCGCAAGCGTTCACCTCAACAAATCTGCAGACCTTGCAACCTTACAACGAGCGCGACAGGATGATGAAGGCTGCTCCTCAGCAGTAGCGTCTCGGCGAACCACACATTCAGGCTCGGGTCGAACAAAATTAACGTGCAAGCTATCGGCCCAACAGCCCGCGGTGTCGCAACCCAAGGTATAACAACAAGCAGCCAAATTTCGCCAAGCCAGGAACCCAAACCCGCCATCAGCGGGTGCGTTGAAGTCCATACTGGCTGAATTTTGACCCGGGACGTTTTGAACCGGAAGATACGGATATCACCTGGCACTCTCATTCACGACTCCTGTTCACTTTCGAACCCCACGGATTGGCCCATGGCCTCCAACGACGCTCCCTATCCAAGAAAGCCAAAGAAAGAAGCAACCGCTGCTGAGATTCTGCAACGACAACCGCCGTTCGATGTTGAGGCAGAAATGGGTGTCTTGGGGAGCATTCTGTTGCTGCCGGAAGTCTGCGATGACATCCCTTCCTTGAGAGCCGAAGATTTTTATAACGATGCCAATCAAAAAATCTACGAAAATCTTCGAGACATGCACGATTCGGGTGACAAAATCGATATCACCTTGCTCGTCTCGCGATTAAGAACCGCAGGTGATTACGAGAAAGTGGGCGGGGCTGCCTATTTGGCGCGACTTTCATCTTCCGTTCCTAATGCTGCACACGCTGTCTACTACAGTAGCATCGTCACCGAAAAAGCCGTCTATCGACGTCTGATTCAGTCTAGCACCGAAGTGTTACGGGATGCCTATGATCAATCGTCTAGCGCAAAAGAACTGTGTGCGCAAGCAGAGCAAAAAGTGTTTGCAATCATGGATGGTCGCTCATCCCAATCCGTCCAGAACATAGCGGATGTGCTGCATCAATCCATGGACCGCATGGAAGCCCGGATGAGAGACGAGTATGTCGACGGGGCCGCTGAAACAGGACTGACCAAATTCGATGAGATGACAGGTGGCCTGCACCACGGCGAACTGATCATTCTGGCCGCCCGACCGTCCATGGGCAAAACCGCGTTGGCGATGAATATCGGCGAACATGTCTCCATCAATCAAAAGCAACCCGTGCTGTTTGTCTCTTTAGAGATGTCAGGTATCGAATTGGCCGACCGAATGCTGTGCTCGTTGGCAAGAGTCAACGGTCATCGTGTTCGCAACGGAACCATTTCATCGGATGATCGCGACAAACTCATTAAAACAGCAAATGAAATCAGCCAAGCCCCACTCTTTGTCGACGATTCTCCAAGTCGCACCGTTAGCGAAATTGCGGCCGCTGCCCGTCGCATCAAACGCCGACAAGAATCGCTCGGACTCATCGTCATCGATTACCTGCAACTGATCGAACCAGACAATTCACGAGACCCCAGACAAGAGCAGGTTGCCAAAATCGCACGTCGACTCAAAGGACTTGCTCGCGAATTGGAGGTCCCCCTGCTCTGCTTGTCACAACTCAATCGACAAGCCGAGGATAGCAAAGACCATCGCCCCAAACTAAGTCACCTCCGTGAATCGGGAGCCATCGAGCAGGATGCAGACGTCGTGATGTTCGTGCACCGTGAAGAATATTATCACCGTGGGGATGATCGGGCCCAATTCGCCGGACAAGCTGAAGTCATTATCTCGAAACAACGAAACGGACCCATCGGTGATGTCGAACTCACTTGGGAAGCTGACTTCACGAGATTCAGTGACCGAGCTGCCGAACGTCATAGCGAATTCGACGACTATGCGGAGTTCACAAGCCCCGGCGGATTCTAAGTCTCGCCGAAACCCTTCGATTGCTTGCAACTTGTGTCGATCTGCGATGCTGTGTTCCAGCAACCAATGGTGCAAATCAGCTTTAAGCGGCGGCGCAAGCCACCTTAAAAACAACCGGTCAACACACAAACACCGTCTCTCAGGCGGCAGCGATTTCTTTGCATGCATTTGCAAGCTCACCAAGTTCAAAAGCAACCGCTGTGGTAAATCAACGATGAAGCCGGCGGACTGAACATACCTTTGCCTGCATGGTGCTGAGGCAAACATTTGCCACTGCTTTAAACCGCTGGCATTACCACGTCCACTGCCGGACAAAATCCAGCCAGTCACCCCATTTCCCCTATCCTTTCGGGAGTCAGACTCAACTGTTTTGGGCTTCAGATGAGCTACCAATTGTGCCGATCATAACGATTGTATCGATCTGCGTGATGTGGTTCAGCCGGCGCAGTTCGTCTCAAACCTTCCAAAATGCGTGACAACGATGCACTCCAGCGAATCTGTCCACAACCTGCCACCATTCCCAGCATATCCGAGCATCGAGCGTTATATCGGGCTCGGTTCCGTTCAGGATGCAGTGGAGAGGATTGAACGCAGCATTCAGGCACGCGATGCAATTTCTGTGGTCATTGGGCCTCCGGGCACCGGCAAAACACTCATCAGCGAAGTGATCGCTGCTCGATACCGGACCAGCCACCAGGTCATCACCCTGGGCGAGACACCACTTCCGGACACCAACTCATTCCTGCGACGTGTTCTCCACCAGCTCGGTGCTGACATCAAGAACGTCCCTGATGGCGATTTTCAACTCGCTTTGTTCGATCACCTTTGTTTGGGCAACGAATCCGAGCCACGGATGCTGCTGCTGATTGACGAAGCTCAATCGCTGTCACCCGAGTTGCTCGAGACCATTCGCACGTTGACCAACCTGACACGCAACGGTGAACCTCGTGTCAGCGTTGTGTTGTTCGGCGGTAATCATGTGGATGAGCTACTTATCGCGCCCTCCATGGACGGATTCCGCCAGCGAATTTCAACTCGCTGCTACCTGCATCCGCTTAATGGCGAAGAAACAGCATGGTACATCAACCAAACTATCCGAAACTGCGGATGTGACCCCGACGCAACCATCACAGCCGAGGCCATCTCCGCAGTCCATCACGCTTGCAGCGGTCTTCCGCGACTGATCAACCAATTGCTCACTCACGCCATCGAATTCGCCGCGGACAAAGACGAACATCTGATGACAGATGGCATCATCGATCAGGCATGGGCAGAAGTTCAGCAGTTACCCAGCCCGATGGTCGACGAACCCGAAATAAACCTCACAGAAACAACCGTCGAATTTGGTGAGCTGGATTCGTTCGATAGCCCAAGCTCCAATCTTGACACCACTGCAGACCACGAAGCGACCCACGAGTTCGCACCAAACAACAGTCTTACCGAATCGAACGAGAATAGCTGGAACGACGACCCTGCCAACAACGAACCAGAGTACGGCGACAAGGCCCAAGATGGAGTAGGTAGCGCCGAAACGAGTGAATTCGAAACGAGTGAATTCGAAACGAGTGAATTCGAAACGAGTGAATTCGAAACGGGTGAATTCGAAACGGGTGACACCCGCAGCCGGCAGGAAATCGAGCAATCAAGCACCCACACGCCGGCCAATATTGCAACGTCGGAAACTGATGATTACGACGCCTACGACTTCGAGCCAAACGACAATTTTGAACTCGATGGTAATTATGATCCGAACACACCCATCAACGCCCATGTCGAATCCGATGCAAATTCAGATTTTTGGCGTGAGAGCGACGACACAGCAAGCCACGCGGGCAATCTCGATGCGACGCCGAATGACGACGAACACCGTATAAGTGAAGATAAAAACTCGGCACTTAACTATCCGCAACTTGCCTCACCGGCACTCGAATTAGAAGCAGAGCAAGAGCACCCCTCGGAAACATCATCCAGCGAGTCGTTCGAGGCAGACGAAAAAACTCAGACTGACCAAGAACTGTTCGGCAGTTTTGCAGAGGAAGAGGAGATTAACCTGCGTCATGATCCCAGCAACAACTCAACTGCGGATCATTCGACTGCGGATCATTCGACTGCGGATCATTCGACTGCGGATC
>CAJXTM010000422.1 GCA_913061385.1 uncultured Rhodopirellula sp.
CGTAAGGAGTCGTCGGCAGCGTCAGATGTGTATAAGAGACAGATCTTGTCGCGATGTTCACCACGCTATGGGCGGGAGGCCTACTGGAACTGCTGACTGGTGCCGACACATTTCCTTGGCTCACAATCTTTCAGATGCTGGGATTGCTCATACTGTTCAGCGGATTCTTCTCTGCAGTACTGCTATCCCTGACCAGTTTTGCAAAGTCATTCAAGGAGGCTCAGGCCTATTTGATCCCCGTCATGCTGTTGTCGTTGACGCCTGCCATGCTGTCACTCATGCCCGGCATTACACTGTCCGGTGCATTGACGATTTTGCCACTCATCAACATTGTTCTCTTGGCCAGGGATTTGTTATCAGGAACAGTTGATCCGAACAACGCGTTCGTAGCCATCATAAGCACATTCGCATACGCCGCTGCTGCATTGTCGGTGGCCGCTCGGTTGTTCGGCAGTGACGCGGTCACGAGGACAAGCGAAAAATCAATCGGTTCACTGCTGAGGCGACCACGTGAGCCAAGCCTGCGTCCAACACCGCAGGCTGCCGCACTCATGCTTGCTCTCTTGGTGCCCGTCTACTTTCTTGTTTCCAATGGACTGATGCGGTTCATCAAAGCTTCGCAAGACACAAGTGTTGAAGCGACGCTGCTGCTCAATGCCGTCGCGTTAATTTCGACATTTGGACTACTGCCAACGCTGGCTACTTGGATAGGTCGCAATCAATTTAAGACCACATTCCGGCTGCAACCATCGGGAACTCTATCCATCATTGGTTCAATCTTACTCGGGCTTGGTGCCTGGGCGTTTGCCCACGAAGCGTTCGTGATCGCCGACGCAATGGGCATCGGGGGATTATCAGACAAGCAAATCGCAGGCGCCGAAGCGACCATCGCGAAAATGCGTGAAACCTCTCCATTTCTTTTGATCGCAGTATTCGCACTCACCCCGGCGGTGATTGAGGAACTCTGTTTCCGTGGCTACTTGTTCTCAGCGATAAGGACCGCCGTGTCACCGCTCCGAACAGTGTTGATCACCGCTTTCCTGTTTGGTCTGTTCCACGTCTTGACGGGCAGTGCTTTGCTTGTAGAGCGTTTTGTTCCTTCAACCTTGATGGGACTCATCATCGGCTGGGTTGCCTATCGCACAGGCAGCGTTTTCCCGGGAATTGTGATTCACTTTGTTCATAATGCGTTGCTCAACACCGTCCTTTATTACAAGGACCAACTCAGCTTTCTTGGTGCGGGCTTTGACGATCAGACTCATCTGCCCTTGCTTTGGCTGACCATCGCATCAGGCTTAGTGATCACTGGAGGATCTTTAGTATGGATGTCCTCAAAAAAGCAAATCGCTCGTGATATCGAGGACAATCACGGACCGAAACAAGGCAACACCGAACTGGCTTGAACAGAAGCGGTGCTTGCAAGTTTGGTAATGAGCGTGCCCCGTCGGGGCACCGCTTTTTCGTCAAATCGAGATTTTTCGGTGCGTTCTGATTGGGTGTTAGGAACCCCAACTTGCACCACGTTAGGTGGCGCAACTCCCGCCACGATCAAGTGGAACGATACTAAACTGAGCCGCGAGCGAATCTGATCTGAGTTTCGGAACCACATCGAGACGGCGGCCGACCCGCGGCAGGCATCTGCATTTGAATCAGCTACATACGATTCAGATACCTGCATCAGCGAAAACGCGTCAAATGGAAAAGATAATCGCCCATGGAAGATCGAAACCAGACATCTGCAGCGCGGTGAATCCAGCCGTCAACAGTGCAACTGCGACCAAACCAATAAAAAAGGCAACACTCAAACCTCGATTTGAATTCTTTATCAGACTGACCTCGTCACTTGGCAGAGAAAGGCCCAACACTCGCACGACTCTTTCCAGAGAATCATCGTGAACGAACGCAAGCCCCGCAAGACAACCTTGATCAGAGAATCGCCTCCATTGTAATTTGGCTTGGAGTGGCAACTCGTCATCACCATCGAACACAACGCTTAGAAGCTGATCGTCTGGGATGACACCATCTGTATGGATCATCAAACCGCCGTTGGAGTAATCGCGAACTTCGGCATCCACCCGACCGGGCTGTGATAGAATAACCATTTTTGCAGGATGAGTAACTTCAATCCGCGGACTACATCGCCGGCTCAGGAATCCTTGATCAACCAGCTCATGCAAGAGGCGATCACTGACACTTTCATTCAGACTGCAACCTAGAATTGTTTGCCCACCAACCCGCGGTTCTACATACCTGACTTCCCCACGCAGCTTTTCCGTGGCCAATTCGGTTTTGATTGAGACTCGAATTAATTGTCCTTCGCGATACTGCCCACTCCCTAGTAGTCGCAATCCGTTGTTGGAAAGATCCACCACTGTACCCGAACTCGCCTCCACTCCATCAACCTCAATTATGCAGGTCAAGGACTGAGCTTCGTTTGCCTTAAACCGTCGCTGTTTCCTATTATCAACGGGGTTTTCAATGGGATCTTTTCGAGCTGTCATAATTCGCGCAGATCGGAACGGATGTCTAGTGACTAAACATTTCTAGCTTGTAGTTTGCCCGCTCCAATGTTTTTGGGACACCACGGAACCTCGAGGTTACAAATCGGAGAGAATTGGATGGGATTGTTCGGATCGTAGCGACAAAATATAAGCTTCTGGAGCGAACTCTGACATTTCGACATATCACGCCTCCCATGACGACAGTCATCGCCATGGTTCCACCTCACCGGCGAACACCCGGTAAGGCCGTGGGGAACAGCCGAGTATGGAAGCACCTCCGATCCGAATGCAGTTCATCCACCGCGCCACCCCCACCCTTCAGAACCTCCTGATGTTCCAAACCTCATCTACTGGCCTCATTTCAACTAAGACACGCTGCCCCTGGGGCATTGCCGTGATTGCGATCCTGACCACTGCTGGCGTTGGCAGAGCCGACTGGCCCCAATGGCGTGGACCGTTGGGCACGGGAGTCGCCCCAGATGCAACGCCTCCCATTGAGTGGGACAAGTCAAAGAACATTGTTTGGAGAACACAAATCTCCGGCGAGGGTCACTCCACCCCAATCGTATCTCGGGGACTAATTTTCCTAACCACCTCGGTTCCTGTTGGCCCGCCCATTACACCACGAACAAGCGGTCGGCCAGGCGCCCATGACAATCGTAGTGTAACCAGCGCGCACCAATTTCAGGCATGGGCAATCAACGCCTCAGACGGGTCCGTGCGCTGGCGGAAAACATTGGCAGAGGCGATTCCATTGGAAGGCGGCCACAACACTGCAAGTTTGGCATCAGCATCCCCCGTCACTGATGGTCGTCATTTTTTTGCATTCTTTGGGTCACATGGGCTTTACTGCCTTAGCAGAGACGGTGACCTGATTTGGAAAAAACAATTTGGAACAATGCATACGAAACACGGGCATGGCGAAGGGGCTTCACCGGCGCTGCACGGCCAAACCATCATTGTGAACTGGGATCATGAAGAGGATTCGTTTTTGGTCGCTCTCGACACTACTAGCGGCAAGGAAAGATGGCGTGTTGTTCGCAACGAGGTAACTTCATGGAGCACCCCGCTGATCACGAAAGTTGATGGCGAGCAGCAAGTAATCGTGTGTGGAACTGATAAAGTGCGGGGATATAGACTTTTAACTGGCGAGGTGGTTTGGGAATGCGGAGGAATGTCAGCCAACATTGTTGCGACGCCTGTTGCGGGCAACGGAGTGCTGTATGTGGGTAGTAGCTACGAGAAACGCATCTTGATGGCAATCAAGCTTACAGGATCCAAGGGTGACATTACCGGGACAAACAAAATTCTCTGGACACGGTCACGCGGCACTCCGTACGTCCCGTCTCCCTTGCTTTACAACGGAGGACTCTATTTTTTGACGCACTATCAAAATTTACTTACCCGAGTCACTGCTGAAACTGGAACTGACGCACCGGGAGCTTTCAGGCTTGGCCCGCTATCAAACATCTATGCCTCGCCTGTCGCCGCTGACGGTCACATCTATGTGACGGACCTCAATGGGCAGACTCTTGTCATGACCGATTCAGAGATCCCGCGAGCAATTTCGCTGAATCCGATCGGCGAAGCGGTTAGCGCTTCTTTGGTGATTGATGGATCCATCATTCTTATCCGCGGCAAGAGACATCTCTACTGTATTGGCGCGCAATGAGTCACTCCACTCGACTTCACTGCGATTTTTGCAACAATCAGTTTCATGACAACTGCCCCTCCGCTACCGATGCTGATAACTGGAATTGCCGGTGTTCCCGGGTACAACGCATTCCACCACTTTCGAAGTCTTTATGGCGAACAGGTCATCGGACTGCGTCAGGCTTCGATGTGGCCTCTCCAAGGTGATGGAATCGTGGCCTGCGATGTCGAAAACGCGAAAGGCATTGCGCGTCTCTGGGACGAATACAAGTTCAAGAGTCTGCTGAATTGTGCAGGCACCTGTCGCCTAAAATCGTGCGAACTCGATCCTGCGATGGCACATCGTGTCAATGTCGCAGGAACCGGCAATATCATGCGTGGTGCCGCGGACCATAATGCCCGAACAATTCACCTCTCAATTGACCTAGTTTTTTCTGGCGCGGGAAACGGCGGATACACCGAAACGGATCCCCTCGACCCAGTGACCATCTACGGCGGTAAAATGGTAGAAGCAGAAGAGGTCGTAAAAAATCTCTGTCCGGATGGTTGTATTCTGCGAATTTCATTGCCGATGGGGATCAGTTTCAACGGACACGCGGGCGCGATCGACTGGATCGCATCACGTTTCAAACAGCAAAAACCCGCCACACTCTACTACGATGAAATCCGTACGCCGACATACACCTGTCTCTTATACACATCTCCGAGCCCACGAGACCGAGGCTGATCT
>CAJXTM010000423.1 GCA_913061385.1 uncultured Rhodopirellula sp.
GGTATAGGACTGTGTCCCACTGGCAGCTAGTTCAGGTGTATAACGGGCCACAATACGCGGATCCTCATCGCTGATATCCATCGCTTTGGCAAACGCTCCCGAAGTCAGAACCTTGTAAGCCTGTTGGTGGAACTGATCCATTGCTTCCATAGCCCCAGATGTATCCAGATCACGTTTAAAACGATCCACGCTTTGCAGCAATGCCAAGCGATCATCCAAACGGGTTACTGGAAGATCTTGAATCAGCTTAAGTTCAGTCTTGTGATCATTTCCCAATCGCTTCAACTCACCCTTCATCCCTGTTTCAAGTTCCCGCTGCCAGATACCTGAAATATCCGGGCGAAATGGTTTACAGCTGATCCCAAGAAATCCTGGCCGAGCACTATTACGAACAAGCGGACGCCCCTGCATCAGATCGATGAAGTTGGGGACCTCATCTTCCGGCCTCCCCAACAGATGCTTCACCACACATCCCAAGGCTGGACGTCCACCAATTGATTTCAGGGCCTTCTCTCTGTACCCCGACTGACACTGGAAAGCATGATGTTTTCCATCTGACCCAACCAGTGACCTTAGGAAAGTTAGCTTATCGGCAATCTTTGCGCACTGCGGCATCAAGTCAGTCAACTGCAGCCCGGGAACGACGCTGCTAATTGGGGCAAACGGACTCCGCAATTCGCTGGGAGCGAAGGGCTTTGGGTCAATCAAATCCATCTGAGGTGGCCCACCATCAAGGTGAATCACAATCACTGACTTGTTAGAAGAACCCGTTCCTGCAAGTGCTTCTTGAGCCAGAATTTCAGGCAAACTCAGACCGGCGACACCAGCCGAACCTGCCGTCAGAAAACTCCTCCGCGATACGCCAGAGCAGTTAACAAAAGCTTTCCCTAGATTCAAACGGATCATGTCACGCGGCTCCCAGGTAATTTACTGCAGGCCACAGTTTAACATACTGCCACAGCGATTTGTGACATCTATTATCACGAGTTTTCACCCTTAGCGTGGCTACCAATTCCGTTCCACAAAGCGTTGCCGCAGCAGCCTCAAAAATTTTACTCTGCCGATTTTTTCCCCACTGGACCCTGCACAAAACTTTCGTGCAAAACCACTTCGCGAATCAGCGTACGAAGCGGGAAGTCTTTTTGCTCCACAGCCTCGACGATTGCATCAACGGCAACGGCATCAGCAGGCCCAAGGTCACGCGCCAGAGCAAAACGTAATAAGTGAGCGGAAAACGCACTCGCGAATCGCCGCTGCTCCTGCTGCAACAACTGCTTGAATCGAACCACGTCGTCAAATGCATACTTCGTCATCAAGGTCCCAGCTGCGTCGACAGATCGACCATTGCGGTACTTGTCCCGCCAACGCCCGGTGATGTCAAAGTTCTCGAGTGCAAATCCAAGTGGATCGAGACGCGCGTGACAGCTGGCACAATCAGGATTCTCTCGATGCACCGCAAATTTCTCGCGAATCGTCAATTCCTCGTCGGTTTGTTCTTCATTAAGCGGCGGAATATCATTGGGAGGCGGAGGTGGTGGATCGTTAAAGATAACTTCAATGACCCAAGCTCCGCGAGCAATTGGATGAGTTCGTTTGGGCCCAGAGGTCATACTCATCATGGCCGCGTTGGTCACCACACCGCCATACCGAGGATCTTCGACAACGACTCGCTCAAACACACGCGAACGCAACATCCGCTTGACTTGCTCATCAAATTCACGATTCAAATCTTGCTGTCGTTTCCCCGGATCAATAGGACCGGGCACTTTCTCTAAGGCCAGATCATTGGCTTGGATCTCTTCTGTCAGCTGATCGAACTGCTCGCTTTGCAACTCACTCATCGCCATTCGGATATCCTGACCAGAAACAAGTAGGTTGTTCCCGCTGTATGCCGCCGAGACTTCGTCTGCTTTCAGCGCACGATCATACAAGCGAGCCTGATCGATACTAATTGAGAGATATCGGTTTCCCCCAGCCGGCAGATGCCGCAAACCAAAAATGACAGACGTTTTCTGCTTGGGAAAAGTAGCCAGTCCTTTATTGAAAGAGCCACCATAGGGTTCACCGTTCCGATAGAGCTGGGTGCTACCGTCTTCCAGATACACCATCACCAGATGCACTAACCTTTCGGTCTCCGTCTCTTCGGTTGATTCCGGAAAATCGTCTGTCCTACTGAAGCCGTTACTTCCAGAGATCCAATGTTTCTGCTTACGTTCCCCAAGCACGATCGTATCAAAGAAGTCACCAGGCCCTTGAATCCCCATCACCCCACCGCCCTGTTGATTGACATCATGCAAGCGAAATGAAACCTCGAGGCTCTTAGTCTTTAATTCGACCGGCAAACCGGGACTTTGCAGATAGGCTCGATCCAGCACAACCAACCCATTCTCAAAACGCACTTCTCCGTGCGATGTCAAATCCAAGTCGTTGACCGAACTTTTCAAGTCTCCATCAAATTCCCATGCAGCAAATGGCCTGAGGTCCAGCGGCGGTTGGGAATCCAAATCTTTCCGCCGCTTTTGGAGCAAGCGTTCACGCACTGGAGCAACCAGCGTCTCTTTCTGCTTCCGCAAATCCACCACGCGTTGAGCCAGCTCCTTACGCCGCTGCTCATTCTTACGATTGAACTCATCCACTTCCTCGCGATCCAATCGGGGAGGATTTAAGTCAGACGTGTACCAGAAATCCAAAAACTCACTGCGGTACGCTGACTCGGGCAACAACAGTTCGGCCAAAGATCGATTTTCAAGGAAAACCATGTCGAACAGCAACAGCGGCTCCAGCAACATTTGCAGGCTGGCTGGATTCTGTTTATCGAGACTGAACAAGCGGTATTGCCGAGGATCTGGCGTTGCAGCCAACACATTCTCAAGCTGCATCCACTGTGCAGGAAACGAATCCAGAAAACGTTCAATCTTGGGATCGGACATCATGCGATCCACCACATCTGCAAGAACCTCAGGGCGTGAAAGCTTCCCCTGCTCGGCCAGCGTTAACAAGGAATCGTCAGGACCGCTTCCCCACAAAAAGAAGGAAAGCCGCGATGCCAATTCAACGTCTGCGTTAGATGCCTGACCGGTGTCCGCGCGGTAGAGAAAAAGTGGCGAGGACAAAGCCGCAGCAGCAACCTTCTTCATGCTTTGGGTAAAAGACAAACCCGCTTCGATATTGGCAAGCGTGTAGTCGCGGTAACGGGCAAGAGTCCCTTCTTCCACGGAACCACGGAATGCGAGTCTTAAAAAGGAATGCAATCGTTTCTGTACTTCCATTTTCAGGTCTGCTGAATCAGCCGGATCCGCAAAAAAATCGTTCCAGCTACCAACCGTATTCTCATTGAAATCGGGGCTTTCGGTGATTGATACACTCAACCGCAAGAATGCGTCCAGCAAAAGCGGCGAAAGCGTTAACTGATTGGCCTGATTGTCAAAACCATGAGAAGCACGCAGGTCTTTTGGAAAGGAATTCACTGCCATCATTCCTCCAGATTCTTGAAGTGCCTTACTGCTGACACTCACCTTGGCCGGCATTGCCTGCTTGCCTGTCGCCACATAATTCTGATCACGACTCATCAATTTCTCAGGCAGATGAAAAACATCCATGTTCAAGTCGAACAGATCCCTCACTGCATTGTTGTACTGAAATCGATTCAGACGCCGCATCGGAATTTCTGGATCCGGTGTCGCAGCTGTTGATTCACGCAACAAAGATTTCAAGGTAACCACCGCTTTCTGACGCACACGCTCTTCCAGCTCAGGTTCGTCTTGGGGCGGCATATCATAGGAGTCAATCGCTTTCAGCATTGCCAATATCATCTTGGGCTTGGCAATCAGACCTGCACGACTGCTGATCGCTTCGAAATCCATACCACCATTTGCTTCGCTTCCCTCGTGGCAATGCACACAGTGGTCCGCGACGAGTGGCCGAATCAAGGTCTCAAACTGTCCCGCCAACACAAAACCAGAACTTTGTGTGAACACAAACACTACAAACAACAGTGGCAAAACGAATCGCGGCGACCACCCAATGCAACGTGACATTTCAAATTTGGCTTTCATGTTTCTGCAACTCACGTCCACAAGTCTGAGATAACACCGGTACTGTCTGAGAAGTGTTCAAGCTCCAATCCCATCAAATTTGCAATTGTGAGCCACATATTGGAGTTCAACGTACCACTGGGAGACCGAATGAATCGGCCTTGCTTGACTTGGCCTTGCGAGTTGCCAGCCACAATCAACGGCAGATCGTAATATTGGTGTGTCGCACCGTCTCCAAGACCTGCACCATAGGTAACGATCGAATTATCCAGCAAACTGGAGCCATCGGTGTCCTTGAGCGTCTTCATACGTGAGATCAAGTACGCATACTGCTGCATGTGAAAAACATCGATTTTCTGCAATTCCTTGTAGCCATCACCCTTTTGATTGTGCGTCATATTGTGGTGCTGCACCGGATCAGAAAAAACCCCTTCGTACAACAGCGATGCGTCCCACCGTTCGGGTCCAACCATGAAAGTGCAAACGTTGGTGATTCCCATTTGCAACGCCAATAACATCAGATCAGCCTGCAGACGGATGTACCCACCACGGGGTAAAACTTCATCTTTTGGAATTTCGATGTCAGCGTCCGAAATCAACTTTTGCATTTTTTTGATTCGGATTTCAACATCCCGAATCATTTCCATGAATTCACCCATCGTTTCACGATCACGACGACCAAGCTTTCTGGACAGCGACTTTGCATCGGCAAGGACAAGGTCCGTCACGTCCATCATGTGCCGACGGTACCCATCAGCCATGAACAAGCGGTCGTATAATTTTTTTGGATCTTTGATGGAAGGTCTGTCTCTTATACACATCTGACGCTGCCGACGACTCCTTACGTGTA
>CAJXTM010000424.1 GCA_913061385.1 uncultured Rhodopirellula sp.
GCTTTACCGTCTGGAACCACTGGGTGTATCCAGTTTTAAGCAGGCACACGGGCCAATCGCTACCGAACATGAGTCGTTGCGGGGTAAAGGCCTCCAACGCGACATCCCAGTATCGGCGAATTTGATCCATGGACCATGATTCACCGCAGACTTCTGTTACAACACCCGAGAATTTGCAACTAACCTGTTCTCGTTTTGCCAGTTCGCGGAAATGGGTTTCCCAGGTATCGTCGAATGTGTCGGCGGTAATTGTGGGTTTTGCAATGTGATCCAGCACCATTTTTAAATTCGGGTGTTGATCAACAAATTCAATCGAAGCCGGCAACTGTTTCGCAAAGATCAGAACATCGTAAACAAGGTTGTACGCTGCGAGTTTTGAGATGCCGCGGTTGAAATCTGCCCCAAGAATAAAACGGTCGTCCGGCTCATCCTGAACGACGTGCCGAACGCCCTTCAGAAACTTCTGGTCAGCCAAACGATCTAACGTTTCGCCAACAGCAGGGTCGGCCAATGGAACCCAGCCGACCACCCCGCAAATCAGTGAATCAGCATTTGCCATCGCGAGCAAGTCATCCGTCTCGTGCAAGGTCTGCCTAGCCTGAACGGATACAAACCCGTCGATTGAGCTCTCGATTGCAATCTCTGCCAGTTCTGGCAGTAAAAAGTCACCCTTGAGTGGCAGCATTTGATCATTGATCCACCCATATTCTGCGGTGGAATACTTCCAGAGGTGGTGATGGCTGTCAATCAACATCAACTTCGGTCCTTGGAATTATGGAAAAACGACATCATATGTGTTTGTTTTAGGTGTCAGCAATTCAGATATGCGTCATGATCTTATGGTTTTGCGACACTGTTGTCACTCCGGGAGCTTGTCTGTTGTATCGCGTGGCGTTGCTGATTGAGACTTCAAAGGCATTTGGTCGAGGTTTGTTGGCGGGTGTTGGTCGCTACGCTCGCTTGCACGGTCGATGGTCGACGTTTGTTGATGAACGTGGTTTGTCAGATCCCATTCCTGGTTGGTTGGAATCTGGGGACTTTGATGGAATCATCGTTCGTGCATCTCGACGCGAGACTCTTGAGCACGTGGTCGGTTTTGGGATTCCAACGATATGTCTTGGTGAAGAGAATCCACCATCAGCGACGTCAGTCATGAATGATGATGTGGCATGTGCGGAACTGGCTGCCAAACATTTACTTGACCGCGACTTTACAAACTTCGGATACTTGGGGCATCGTGGTTTTATTTGGTCCGATGTGCGTCGTGAGCATTTTCAGCGGGTACTGGCGCACGCTGGCCGAAATTGCGACGTGCTCGAGGCATCGATCGAAACTACGCGTGAAGCGCCGTGGTATCAGCGCCGCGAACGCTTGGCCGCGTGGATTGAAGCGTTGCCGAAGCCTGTGGGCGTCTTGGCGTGCTATGACGCTGCAGCAAGGACCCTTCTCGAAATTTGTCGCGATTTGAATCTGCTGGTGCCCGAGCAGGTCGCTGTGATAGGAGTCGATAATGATGAGATCCTGTGTGACCTCTGTGATCCGCCACTGACGAGTGTGGCCCCTGATACGGTCGCCATTGGAATGAAAGCTGCCGAACTGCTTGATCACCTGATGGATCCGGAGAATCCAGGGGGTAGTCGCCCACGCCGCCAGTGTATCGTTGTCGGTCCCACGGGCGTTGTGACTCGGGGTAGTACTGATACCAATGCGATCGATGATCCATTGATTGCTGCGGTTGCGGGTTACATTCGGCGGCACGCAAGTGATGGGATTGGCGTCTCAGATTTGTTATCCGAATTTCCAATGTCCCGGCGTACGTTGGAAAGGAGATTCAGTAAGGAATTGAATCAATCACCACTTGATCTGATTCGACGAGTCAGGATCAATCATGTGAAAACACTGCTTCAGGAAACAGACCTGAAATTGGATTCCATTTCCGAGATGGCGGGCTTCAGCTATACCGCCTATATGGTGGGTTGCTTCAAACATAGTGAGGGAATGACACCCGGGCAGTTTCGAAAGCGTGGCCAGCGATTTTCCTGAGTAGAATCGGGTGTTTACGTCGTCAACGGCCACCTGATGTTTGGTCGGAGAGGCTTTCGAAGCAGGGCAGCAAGCCCCGCTAACTGGTATTTGCTTTGCGATCCGCAGTTTCCCAACAATCGGAATACTTTGCAAAGGTGTTCCGTTTTCACGCAGGTTGCAGCGATGAAGAAAAGCGTGCCGATGCTGGAAGTGTTCCACCAACCCATTTCCAGACTTAGGGATCGGAGCGGGAGCAGTGCTACGAGATTCGGTTGCCGTCAACTCACCGGCGTTAACTGAATCGGCATCGTGAGTGCTGAACTCTGCACGTGACCGACAAGCACGCCGTGTATCTATGACGCAATCCCAAGCTACTTCATCGACCAACGACGACAAGCCACGTGCTGCAAAACGCCAGCCACGGGCACGTGTTACCACTCGCAGCAGGACAGCCCAGTCGCCGTTGGAAACATATCTGCGGGAGATCAATGAAACTGCTTTGTTGACTGCAAAAGAAGAACAGCAACTCGCCGAACAGATTGGAGCAGGTGATGTTCTTGCTCGCGATCGAATGGTTAGAGCAAACTTGCGACTGGTGGTGAATATCGCCCGAGGATACACAGGAAAAGGACTTGGTCTGCAAGACCTGATTGAGGAAGGAAACCTTGGGCTGTTGCGAGCCGTAGAGGGGTTTGACCCTACGGTCGGAACCCGTTTCAGCACTTATGCCAGTTACTGGATTAAGCAATCGATCAAGCGGGCACTGATCAATAGTGCAAAGACGATTCGAATTCCAGCTTACATGGTGGAATTGTTGAGCAAGTGGCGTCGCGCTACAGTCCGATTGAGCGAAGAGTTGGGGCGGACACCTACTAATGAAGAAGTTGCACGTGTGCTCGGGTTGCCAAAGAAAAAGCTACCCATCATTCGGAAAGCGATCCGTATCAGTAACAGTACTCCGCAGAGTGACCAGAGTGAGTCAGGTTGGTCGCTCGGCGAGATGGTGATGGATGAGCGTTTGAAGGCACCAGATGAGGAGATGCTGGACCACGATATTCTTCGGCATGCAATGGAGTTGCTCGGAGATCTTGAAGAACGCGAAGCAACTGTCTTGAAACTTCGGTTTGGACTGGGCGGCGAAGAGCCCAGGACGCTCAAAGAGATCGGTGCCGAATTGGGCCTTACACGAGAACGTGTACGACAAATTGAGACGGAGGCATTACGTCGCCTCGCAGATGGTCTTACTGATCCTCGCGACCGTAACTATTGATTCCCCGAGCAAAATCAAAGATTAGATTTGCACAGGGCAGTAACCGACGTGTATTCCGCGTGCGGAGATCGACCAAACAGGAATTTGGACATCTCCATCAATCACTGCAAATCACCCGCTTGAGGCCCAGGTCGGACGGCCTGGCGTTCTGAATCGCTTCTATCGTCGTAGGTTGACGGATGTCGGACGCCACGAGATTCAGCACTCGATTGCGTTTTTTAGACATTTTTGAAGCGTAAGCCCCAATTTCACCCCCGCGGGCTTCCTCTTTGAGATCTAGATCGGTCATGGCCTCCCGCTACGCGGTGAAGTAAACTGAAGGCCGGCAAATACCTGCCTTTAACCCTCCTGCTTGCATACGAGAGTAGTTCGCATGCCTTCTTCTGATCACAAAATGATTGTTCACGCCGCCACTTGCGGTTTACTTCTGCTGATGCTCTCAGCTGATTTGTCTGCACAGGATCCCGAATCCAAAGCAGCTGGCAAGTCGTCCGAGCCGAAAGCAACTGCCGCCAAGATTGCGTCAGATGGAAAAGAAACCCCAGCTAAGAAGGCTGTAGAGGAGAAAGCTGCAGACAAGAAAGCTGCAGACAAGAAAGCCGCAGACAAGAAAGCCGCAGACAAGAAAGCCGCTGAAATGAAGGAAAAAGAGGCTAAGAAGCAGCCTCCGCCCAAACCTGTTGCCATCTTTGGAGATAAGGCACTTGAGGCTGCAGTGCGTAAGGAAGTGTATGCAAAAAGAAACAATGATGAGCCGATCACAAAGGGTGATGTTGCTAATATTTCTCGCGTGATTGGAGTTGGGAAGGGGATAAAAAACCTCGACGGTTTGCAGCACTGTACGGCGATCATGCAGATTGATCTTGGTGAAAATGAAATTGTCGATCTCAGCCCGTTGGCAGAGTTAAAACGCGTGCAATATTTGGCGTTGGGCGAGAACAAGATCGAGGATCTGTCGCCTTTGAAAAACCTCAAGGCCATGCAATTGTTAGACCTGTCGGGGAACAGTGTTAAAGATTTAGCGGCATTGAAAGACATGGCAAATCTTAGAACCCTGTATCTGGCCCAGAATCAGCTCAAGAATGTTGGACCCCTCGCAGATTTAACGAAAATTTGGTCCTTAGACGTATCGGGAAATCAATTGACTGACATCGGGCCGGTGGGCAAGTTGCGTTGGTTGACCACTCTCGATTTGACAGGCAATCAGCTTAGTTCGTTGACGCCGATTAGTACGCTTCCAGAATTAGATATGCTTTTGATCTCCAACAACAAAATTGCAGATTTAGGGCCGCTAGTTGATATGTGCAAAAAAGATGCACAAGGGGACCGAAGGTTTGCTCCCTACCTCGAAGTCTATCTGGGCGGAAATCCGATTGATGTAAAAAAGAAAACAGAGCAGACAGAGGCTCTGAAAACCTTCGGTGTGGACGTTTACGACAAGTAGTGGTTGCCTCTTCTGGCAAACCCGCTATCTGTTTCCGGGTTGCTGTGTCCGCTGTTGCAAATACTTGTTCAGTCCCGGCAGGTCATCTGCATTGATCAGGTCGACTCCGGCATCTGTCTCTTATACACATCTGACGCTGCC
>CAJXTM010000425.1 GCA_913061385.1 uncultured Rhodopirellula sp.
GAGACAGGTCATGATTTTGGCACTCAGGGTGAGGTTCCTGCCCAAATGGATCTGCTCAACTGGCTGGCAAAAACATTTCAACAGAACGGCTGGAACGTCAAACAATTAGTACGAACGATTGTCACCAGCCACACCTATCGCCAGTCATCCATTATCCCCAATCAACGTACCTATGAACGTGACCCTGATAATCGACTGCTGGCACGAGCATCACGCCATCGACTGCCGGCATGGATGCTTCGGGACCAAGCCTTGGCAGCAAGCGGACTGCTGTCACCGATCAACGGTGGTCCATCCGTCAATACGTACCAACCCAAAGGTATCTGGGAAGAAGCCTCCTTTGGTAAAAAGAAATACACTCAGGACAGCGGCGAAAAGCTTTACCGACGCAGCCTTTACACGTATTGGCGGCGGATCATCGCGCCCACCATGTTCTTTGATAATGCATCACGCCAAACCTGCACGGTAAAGGCAAGTCGAACCAATACGCCACTGCACGCATTGCAAACACTCAACAATACTGCCTATGTAGAGGCCGCGCGGACTCTTGCTCAATTGAGTTTATTGAAACATCCGGTGAGTTTATTGAAACATCCGGTGAGTTTATTGAAACATCCGGACAATGAGCAGCAGCCAGAATCCACAGATGCTGACCGAATTGACACGATCATGAAACGGGTTCTGGCACGCCCCGCATCGGAAGCCGAACGAGAGATTTTGCTCCGTGGTGTGAATCGCACCCGTGGTCAGTTCGCAGATGGCTCAAAGGATGCCTTAGCCCTACTGGCCGTTGGTGAATCGGATCGTGATGAAAACATTTCCCCTGCAGAACTTGCGGCCTGGACAAATCTTTGCCTTGCCATCTTGAACTTGGACGAAACCCTGAACAGGGAGTGATCCCCCACCATGCGACTCGGCTCATGAATCCTCTTGAACAGCACCAACAACACCTCAATCGCCGGCATTTTTTCGGGCGATCCGCGACTGGGATCGGCACCGCTGCTCTTGCCTCGCTGCTGCAGCCTGATGGCTTGGTGGCGGATGGCTTAGCAACAGATGGACAAGGCGAGGGATCACAACCATCACGTGTTGGCGGTCTGCCCTCACTGCCACACTTTGCCCCCAAGGCAAAGCGTGTGATCTATCTTTTTCAGAACGGTGCCCCCACGCATGTCGACCTGTTTGACTGGAAACCCAATCTCAAAAAACGGCACTCCGAACCCGTTCCCGCTTCTTACATTGGCGACCGGCGATTCAGCACGATGACGGGCAAGGCAGATGGAAAACTACTACTGGCCCCAGTGGAACCATTCGCTCAACATGGTCAATCTGGCGCTTGGGTCAGCAATTTCATGCCCCACACTGCCAAAGTCAGTGATGAATTGTGCTTTGTCAAAAGCATGCACACCGAGCAGGTCAACCATGCACCTGCGATTAACTTCAACCTCAGCGGTGGCGAAATGCCAGGCCGACCGACGCTGGGAGCATGGTTGTCCTATGGGCTCGGCAGTGAAACCGATGAACTGCCCGCCTTCGTTGTGATGACCAGCATCACCAAGAACACCAGTTGTGGGCAGATCTTCTATGACTTTTACTGGGGAAATGGTTTTCTGCCATCACGCTACCAGGGCGTGAAATTCCGGGCTAGCGGAGACCCTGTCCTGTATGTTTCCAATCCTGATGGGATCAGCCGCGAAGTTCGCCGAGGCTGGCTGGATGACATTGCCGCCATCAACGAACTGAAACTTAAAGAGTTTGGCGATCCAGAAATTGCAGCGCGTATAGCTCAATATGAGATGGGCTTCAAAATGCAGTCCAGCATCCCTGAACTCGCCGACTTTTCGGATGAGTCTCAGGAGACACTTGACCTTTATGGACCTGATGTGAAAGAAGCTGGATCATTTGCCCACAACTGCTTGATGGCTCGTCGCCTGATCGAACGTGGCACTCGCTATGTCCAATTGATGCACGCGGGCTGGGATCAACACAACAGCCTGACCACAGAACTCTACAGCCAATGCCGCGACACTGACCAATCCAGCGCTGCCTTGGTGATGGACCTGAAACGGCGAGGGTTACTCGAGGATACGCTTGTGATCTGGGGCGGAGAATTCGGACGCACTCCATTCCTGCAGGGAGACATCAACAATCGCCCCCGGTGGGGACGCGATCACCATCCTTATGCCTACACAGTCTGGATGGCGGGTGGCGGAGTGAAACCGGGCATCAGCCATGGGGCGACTGATGACCTGGGAATCAATGTTGCTGAAGACCCCGTGCACGTGCATGACTTCCAAGCCACCCTGATGCACCTGATGGGAATCGATCACGAACGGCTGACTTACAAGTTCCAAGGACGGCAATTTCGGTTGACCGATGTTCATGGCAATGTTGTTCACGACATCCTCGCCTAAGCCGACAGTTTTGTGTCTATACTGTGCGGCCTGTCGACGAAGCGGCCATCCACACAGCGGACAGACATCGTGTGCCCAGAGTGACAGATCCGCTCAGAACTGACAAACGACCCGCCTACCATTGTGTTGAACTACTTCCTCTTTACTTCCATACCCGAACACTACAGGTGAACTGATGACCGACCAAGCACAGATTCGTCGCCGCCGCTTCATGACGCTTTCTGCCGCAGGCTTTGCTTGCAGCAGCCTGATGCATTCGTTCGGAAACAGCGTCCTTGCGGAATCTAAACCTGAAAATCAACCTTGGCTACGCAAGACCCTTAAGGTTGGAATGATTCGCTCGAAAGGGTCACTGACTGACAAGTTCAACATGGCCAAAGAAGCTGGATTCGAAGGAGTGGAACTAAATGTTCCGGGAATCGACATCGAAGCGGCGAAAAAAGCGGCCAAAGAAACAGGGATCATCATTGATGGTACCGTCGGTGGTTATCACTGGGGACAACGACACACCGATCCAGACCCAAAGGTTCGCGAAGTTGCACTCGAGAAACTCAAGCAGGGACTCATTCAAACCGCGGCCGTGGGCGGTAAGACAATGCTGCTGGTGCCTGGACATGGAAAAGATGGTGGTGACGCCGAGGTAATGGAACGCGCTCAGGAAGCAATCAGAGCCGCTTTGCCTGTTGCCAAGGAACAAGGCGTTTCGATCTTGATCGAAAACGTCTGGAACGACTTCTGTTACGACCATGAAGGTGGCAATGATCAATCGGCCGATCGACTTGCTGCCTTCATTGATTCGTTTGACTCGCCTCTCGTAGGCGTGCAGTACGATATCGGCAATCATTGGAAATACGGTGATCCGGCTGAGTGGGTCCGGACTCTGAACAAGCGAATCAAGAAGCTTGACACCAAAGGCTTTTCACGTGAGCAAGGCAAGTTCACTAAGATCACCGAAGGTGACATCAACTGGCCATCAGTGGAAAAGGCTCTTCGTGATGTCGGATTCACCGGCTGGCTTGCTGCCGAAGTGAGCGGTGGTGATCTAGAAAGACTAAAAGAAGTCAGCGCTCACATGGACGAATCCCTGAATTGCAACAAGAGTATCGCCGGTGTCGGCTGAAAATCGTTCTCACGACCGCGAACCAATCGCAACTTGTCACGTTCCAGTGATGCCAAATGAAATCGTTCATTGGTTGGGTGAAATATCACCCAAGGTGATCGTTGATGGCACCTATGGTGGCGGTGGCCACTCCGCATTACTGCTCAAAACACTGCCACCGGACCAAGGACACGTCATTGGACTGGACCGTGATCCGGTGGTCAGCGAGCGTGTGGAATCAGAATCACACGACCCGAGACTCAACGTTTTTCTGGGCAGCTACGAAAAAGCCCCCAAAGCGTTGGCTGCTCTCGATCTTTCTGTCGCTGATGGGGCGGTTCTGGACTTGGGATTATCGAGCGACCAACTCGCGGATCCACATCGCGGATTCAGTTTCAATCGTGCATCGGCTGAACTGGACCTGCGGTTCGATCCTGAGTCCGGTCAATCAGCAGCCCAGTGGCTTGCGTGGAACAAAGAAACAGAGATTGCCAATGCAATCTATCAATATGGCGAGGAGCGATACAGTCGCCGAATTGCCCGTGAAATCATTGCCAGACGAAGACGCGAAGCGAGTGTAAAAACGGTGGAGGATCTCGTAGAGGTCTGCAAACGATGCGTGCCACGCAGCAAAAACCACGACATCCACCCTGCGACTCGAACCTTTCAGGCATTGCGTATCGTAGTCAATGATGAACTTGGTGCTCTGGAACGCACCTTGAAATCAGCCCCCGACTGGATCTCTGATCAGGGAAGGCTTGCCATCATTAGCTTCCACTCGCTGGAAGATCGCATCGTCAAGAATGCGTTCCGCGATGACCCTCGATGGAACGTGCTGACAAAGAAACCGCTGCGTCCCAGCGAAGAAGAAGTCTTAGAAAATCCTCGCAGCCGAAGTGCAAAATTACGAGTCGCAGAACGAGTACCCCAATCAGAAGCAGGAAGCTGAAGCCGACGAAATTCGTGCAACGCAACCGTGTCGAGTTCAAATCTGAATGGTCCGACGCGTCAATCGCTGGACGCCCTTGAACTGGTGACGCCCTTGAACTGGTGACTCAGTTTAGAGGCACCACAAAGCACTCATTCTCGGTAAACCGGATAGTATCCGTCATAGTAGGGAGCCACAGGGTAGGGCGTTCCCGGTCCGGAAGGATAGGGATTGAACGGACTTGGTTGTGGTGCGGGGCGATAACCGTCGCGTCCCCTCTGATTACCATACGGTCTTTGCTGGTGTCTGTACCGCTGGTTTGGATAGTTTGCACTAGCAGAACCACTGGGTACAAAATTCTCGTTAGGGTCTCCAGCCCCTGTCTCTTATACACATCTGACGCTGCCGACGACTCCTTACGTGTAG
>CAJXTM010000426.1 GCA_913061385.1 uncultured Rhodopirellula sp.
TCGTCGGCAGCGTCAGATGTGTATAAGAGACAGATCGTCGGGTGTTTGATCGGATCGAGTTCGGGGGCTCCACCGCCGTAGTAGTCTTCATAGGTTGGCCCGAATCGGGCAGGGTAGCGTCCTGTCAGCAACGCAGCGCGAGAGGGTGAGCAGACTGGGAAAGCGGCATAGCCATTGGTGCAACGAATGCCCTCCCGAGCCAACTGGTCCATCACAGGTGTCTTGATGTCGGGACAGCCATAGCATCCGACGTCGCCATAGCCCAGGTCATCAGCCAGGATCAGGACGATATTGGGGTTGGTTTGTTTTTGCGAAACCTTAAAGTCCCAGCGCTCGTTTGCCTTCTTATCTACTGCCTCTGCATCGACGCCATCCGAGGTGACTTCAATCCAGTCAATTTGCACAGGTTGTTTTTGGCTGGGAAGGAAGAATCGAAGATGCACCACTTGATCCTCCGTCGGCATTGGTACACTCAGTTCTCTCCAGTCACCACCTTTGACTTTGAGTGAGGCGATTTGGCCGTCGGTTGGGAACGTGGCCTGCTTTTCGGTTCTCCACTGCACTTTAGCGTTGCCATTTGCTTGGGTCCGTATGCGGACCTGAAACTTTGCAGGTCCCTGGACACGCATCTTGGCGTTCGTGATGAACGGGTTTTTTCCGGTGGGTGAGACATTGAGCACACCGTTGATGACTTTTATCTCGGCGTTTCTTCCAGACCAACCAAGAATCGTCTTGGGTGCTGTTTTGCGAGTGGGTTTCGGTTTGCCTGCCGGCTTGGTCTGACCGGCACGCTGAAATGAGGAGGGCATCTTCAGCCCTCCAGCTTGCACTCCAACCAGGGACGCATCGTACTTGGCAGGATCGAACTTGGGATTCGGTAGGGGCACAACTACCTTGGTATTGGTAATGTAATTTTCGATCAGCCGGTCAAGCTCTTTTACTTTTTCCGGTTGAGTCGCAGCCAGATTGTGGTTCTCGCCAATGTCGTCACGCAGATTGTAGAGTCGGTATTGATGTTGCCCCTCATCGCCGTAATGGAACGTTCGTATCAGTTTCCAATCGTGGTGATGCACCGACATCGATGGTGGCAGCCAGTGCGGTGTGTTGCCATGTCCGGGGACATGCGTGAACATGGGACCTCGATACATCTTTTCACCCCGCAGTGCCTTGGTGAAATTGACACCATCGATGACATGATCAGCGGGAAGCTCGACGTTCAGCATCTCAAGAATCGTCGGGTACAGGTCGGTCGCTTGGATGCGAACGTCAGATCGTGAGCCGGGTCTGGTAACGCCAGGCCAAACGACGACCGCCGGGACGCGGACACCACCTTCGTGGATGCCGCCTTTCCCACCTCGCAGCGGGTGATTGCTGGTAATCGGAGTGATGTATTTGCTACCTGAGGCGTCGGTTTCTTCGAGGCCGCAATGAAGGTTCCCGCCATTGTCCGAATAGAAAATGATGACGGTATCATCGGTTAGCCCCTCGGCATCAAGAGCATCCAGCAGGCTGCCCACTGCGTCGTCAAGCGAATGCACCATCGCGGCGTAGGTGGGAGATTGTTGCGGCAGCCCCGTGGCGGGCGTGTGGGGTCGCAAACGTTGTTCACGCACCTTGGGGTCAGAGAGTCCGGCAACCGTGTTGCCAAGTTTTTTTCGGTACTTTTCGATTAGCTCCGGCTTTGCACCAAAGGGAGCATGTACAGAAAATTGCCAGTAGTTCATGAAGAACGGCTTTTTCGGGTCACGAGTTTTCAGCCAGCCAACTGCCTCTGCTGCCATTCGATCTTCGATGTGGTCTCCGGGTTTGCCCTCCTCGAAGTTGGGGTTTTCGTAACCCCATGGGGCGAGATAACTTGATTTTGGCCCGGGACCCCACCAATGCGGTACATCAACGTCAAATCCACGCTCCAGTGGCGAGTGCGGTTCGCGTCCCAGATGCCATTTCCCAAAGTGCCCCGTTGAGTATCCCGCGTCGCTCAGCACTTGACTCAGCATTGGGGTGGCTGGGGCCAACCGTGTTGATGATTTGACGTTGGTGCTTTTCTGTTGCGGCGGTCCGGTATCGCCAGCGACTGCTGCAAAACGTTCTGTTTCCAGATGCGCTGCCGGCGCGGTCATTCCGTGTCGGGCAGGATTTTGACCTGTCATGATGCTTGCCCGTGTGGGTGAGCAGATTGGACTGGCATATGCATTGGAAAATGTCATCCCTCGAGCCGCGAGTCGCTGAATGTTCGGTGTCTCGTAGAGCGACGTTTTTCCATAAAGCTCTGTGTCAGCCCAGCCAAGATCATCGGCGAGAATGAGCACAACGTTCTTGGGTGATTCAGCCACCGCAGCTGCGTGGCATGTCCACAGAAGCATGGGCACGCAGATGGCGAGTTTCCAGGTCGTTTTCAGCATGGTCTTTTGAGTCGATTACTTGGTTGAAGTGATTCGTTGATTTGCTGTTTGGAGTGTGTCACGCCAAGGGCTGATTGTTGTCCTGCCAGAGCGGATTGATCCATCGCGATGACTGCAAGCCACAGATGACTGCAAGCCACAAATGAGCCACAAGCCATGTGGGGACAGTTGTCTTTCTCGAAGCACTGAAATCAAGTGGTAGGTCGGACTTGAAGTTATGGTTGTTTTCGTTTCTTGCGGTCAGCGTTTCTTTGGGGAGTTTTTCGCGTTACCGCTTCCGCCTTCGCAAATTTTCCCGCCGAACGTTCATTTGGCACATACCAGTCCTCAAGGAGTTGGCTGAGCTGTTGAGTAAGCGCTGCTTCTTGAGAAGCCAGATTTTCTTTTTCTTCTGGATCCATCTTCAGATTGAATAGCTTTGCCTCGCCGTCCTGTGGTGGGAATTTCATTTTCCCCGGGGCTCCATCGTAAGTCAGCAGCAGTTTGTGGTCGCCTCGAATGACCCAACGGTACAGGAGTGATGCTTGTGGCTGGTTGATATCTGCGATGTCGTGCGCGAACGATTCGCCAAACAGGGTGTCGCGATCGATCTGTTGACCGGTTTTGAGCTGAGGCAACAGGTTCAGCCCTGGGAAGTCGTGTGGCGCGTCGGCACCTGCAGCAGACAGCATCGTTGGCACGATGTCGATCGATGAGCAGAGCTCCGGCCGGTCGGCTGGAGCAATGGTCCCCGGCCAGCGAAACATGATGGGCGTGCGTGTTCCACCCTCGTAAGGACTGCGTTTGGATCGTGGTGCGTAGCTGCCGGTCTCGGTTTGAATCCAGCCGTTATCGGTGACGTAAACGATCAGTGTGTTGTTTCCGACTCCAGATTCATCAATGTGTTTGACCAGGGTGCCGCACGTTTCATCGAACCACTCACACATCGCGTAGTATTTCGCAATCCGTTCCTGAACTCCTTTTGCAATGTATTTCTTCAGGATCCGGTCTGGTGGCGTGTGTGGTGTGTGTGGCATGAAAGGTGCATACCAGACGAAGAACGGTTTTTTGTCGGTGACGGACTGATCAATGAAATTGAGGACTGGCTGCATGCCGTCGCGTCCGATTTTCAGGCCCGCGTCGCCATGTCGTCCGCCCGGGTTTGGGAATCCTTTTGTCATCCCATCAGTGAAACCACCACGCTGGTAAGAACCTTCCCACCACTTCCCACTTTGGTGGCTGACGTAACCCCGTTTTGCCAGCCATTGTGGTAGAGCCCCGGTTTCGTCAATGTGCGAGATCAGCAACTCGTTGATGTGTTTGCTCTGATCCTTTGCATAGGTTTTATTGGCTGCCGTTTGTGCTGGATTGTTTCCGGTTGTTTTGTTTTGGTGCGAATACAGTCCGGTCGCCAGCGTCATTAATGCCGGTCGGCAGAGGGCTGTGGGAACATAACCGCGCCGGAAAACCACGCTCTCGCTTGCGAGCTGATCGAGATTGGGTGTCTCGATCGCCGGATGTCCCATGAAACTGTAATCCGTGTAACTCTGGTCGTCTGAGAGTATCAGGACAATGTTGGGCGGTTGCGGATCCGCCGCAGTGGCAAGGCTTGCTGTGAATGCCAGCAACAGTCCGCTGAGGACAGTCTTCATGTTGATGCTCGTTGGGTCGTTGTTGATGGATCTTTGTGTGATGGATTTCATGGATTTCATGGATTTCATTGGGTGATTTTTATGTTTTTCGTTTGCAGGGTACCGACCTGATGCATCACGCCGCATTTCTCAATCGGGTCGCGCAGGCGTTCGCTCGTGGTATTGAAGGTTTTCTCGTCGATGGTGACGGTCGCGTTGTTGCCACTGAAAGTGACACTTGCTGTGTGCCACTGACCAGCATCCACATGGTACTTGTGTCTGGTGATTTTTGCTTTTTTCTTTTGAGTGGTGCTGTCGTCATAGGTGATCAGGGTCAAGCTGTCGCTGCGGTCAATTTTTCCTGGGGCACCGTTCACGAACACTTTCAATGCATGAGTTGCTTTTCCGTTAGTCTTGCTATCGAAAACGAGTACGACAGTCTGTTCCGTGTCTACCTTCCATGCCAGTGAAAAAGTTCCCCCGCGAAAAGGAACAGAGTAGTAGGTCATCGGTCCATGTTTGTCATCAGGGTCATTCCCCTTGGAGCCTTGGACATACCGAATGCCGTTCTGTTGCGACGCAACACCTCTCAGCACTTTCGTTTGTGCTTCAGTTGGAAAGATTTCGGTGGCCTCGGCAAAGCTCGTGGCGAACACCAGGACGACGAGTGCGGGAAAAGTCAAAATGTAGTGCACGCTAGGCTCCTGATGCATGTCTCGACTGATCAAGAATTTCAGCCAGATGTTTTCGGGTAGGCTAGGTTGATTGAATGTCAGTACCTAGGCGTCCCTTGGAGGAGCGCCTGTCTCTTATACACATCTCCGAGCCCACGAGACCGAGGCTGATCTCGT
>CAJXTM010000427.1 GCA_913061385.1 uncultured Rhodopirellula sp.
TACACGTAAGGAGTCGTCGGCAGCGTCAGATGTGTATAAGAGACAGGTACATGGTTTACCGTGTGCGTTATCGCGGTGGTGATTTCCGTCCAGCAGCAGACAAGGTCGCGGGCAAGGACGTTTATCAACGTATGGAAACTGTTCGTGTTGATAAGCGGAAATTCTTTCCGATGTTCCTGCTCCGCAACCAAGTCAACGACAAGCAGTACCTCGATCGCATTCTGCCAACTGCCCGTGAAAAAATAAAAGTACGCGAGCAGATAAGTGCCCCACTCTACAACTCGGTTGAAATATCCCGGATCGACATCCCTTACAGCAGTGACAAATCCAGTCCTGGAGTATGGGGAGTTGCAACCTGGGTGGACGTGGACCCCAACCTCGATTTTGTATCTGTAGAAGTATTTGGTTTGACGAATGCTTTTGAAAAATCAGATGATAGTGGAAAGCCCGAGTACAAGCAAAAAGCTCTGCAACTGAACTTCTACCGACCGGGTGATGCCGTCCGGCAGACAGAAGATCTCATTCGCTTCGGCGTGCCCGCTTTCGACGATCCGAAGGAACAAAAGTACATTCTGGATCAATACGGACTGGATGAACGCCTCGATTATCGGTGGTTATTTCGTTAGGCCACCTGCACGGCATCCCTGATTTACGCTGGTTTTCTCGGTCTTCCCGCTAGACATCACGGTGTCGCGGGATTCCACTGATGGGAAGAAGTGGACAGTTGATCGCGTCCCGGCTGTACGTTCAAAGGCTGTACCTGCAAAGACAGAGGTGCCCCGGGCTGGCACACAACCAGCCCTCTGGTCCGAAATTTTTCGTGCCTGGTTGAGCAGCTGGGTATGATCAATTGTTCAGCCCACGAGTAGTAGGGTCATCCATATCCCGGCCAAAACGCTTAGGCTTGCGGATCGGTAGCTTCTTGAGCTTGGTGGCGACACGAGTGACAATGGTCGTAATCGAGTGACAACTCGTGATCTGATCGTCGCCCATTGCCCAGATGGGGCACCAGAAACATAAAATCCCAGCCACAAGCTGGCCGCAAACCCTGTAGAAGCAGTCATGTTCGTTGATCGTGTCATAATTGAATTGCAAGCTGGAAAGGGTGGTGATGGCTGCTCCAGCATGCGCCGCGAAAAATATGTTCCGCGTGGCGGTCCCGATGGTGGGAACGGGGGCGATGGAGGCAGCCTGATTTTCGAAGCCCGATTAGGTGTCAACAGCCTCGCGGCGTTTGCAAATCGCCGCATGTTCCGTGCGCCGAAAGGAGCTCCGGGGCAAGGCGCTCTGCGTCACGGTAAACAAGGGCATGATCAAACTCTGCTTGTGCCACCTGGCACGACAGTCATTGATGCAGAACATGGTTTCGTCATCAAAGATTTGAAAAAACACGGCGAACAATTTGTGATCGCCCGTGGCGGCAGAGGTGGACGAGGCAACGCCCACTTCAAGAGCAGCACAAACCGAACACCACGTGAACGTCAAATTGGGGAACTGGGTGAAGTCCGGGATGTCATACTGGAACTCAAGTCCATCGCTGATGTTGGCTTGGTTGGTATGCCTAATGCCGGAAAGAGCACTTTGCTAAGTCGCATTTCCAGCGCTCGCCCGGAAATCGCAGACTACCCCTTCACAACAAAACATCCCAACCTTGGTATTGTCGATGTCAGCGAAGCCGAATCGTTTGTCATGGCAGACATTCCTGGATTGATCGAAGGGGCGAGTGATGGCATAGGTTTGGGCCACGAGTTCCTGCGACATGTCGAGCGTGCCGGACTGCTTGTACACTTGGTAGAGCCAATGCCCATCGACCGCACTGACCCTGTGCAGAATTACAAATCAATCCGCAGTGAACTTTGTGAATACGATGCATCGCTTGGGAAACGGGATGAGATTGTTGTAGTCACCAAGAGCGAGCTCGAGGGTGCTGCGGATGTGCGAGATGCATTAGCAGAATCAACCGGCCACGATATATTTCTGATCAGCGCAATGACGGGAGATGGGTTACAGGACTTGATGTCTGAAATCATGTCGCGAGTACATCGCCGTCGCGAATTGATGATTGAAGCAGGTGAAGATGTGACTGTCTTGCGGGAATCAGATTTGGTCAGAACTCCGGCACAACAGGGAAAACGCCTACCACCTCACCTTGCTGGGCCAACTCAGGATTTGTCAGACGAGGTTCAAGCCAAAGACTTTGATGCTCCATCCCAGGAACCGAAAGCGGGTGGGGACAAAGGCTGATGCAAACAACGACCAATATCGCTGTTGACATTGGAAACTCCGCAATCAAATTGGCGTTGAAGACTGCGGAAACTCTTCACGAATACTCCCTGCCGATCGACAACAGTGATTGGCAGGTATCCGTAGTGCATTGGGCACAAACCCAAGCTGGACCAGGTGAACTGGCTTGGCACATCGCAAGTGTTCATCCACAAGCTTCCCAAATCCTGATGGGCCACCTGCGTACCATCTGTCCAACGGCAAACGTTCATTTGGTGACATGGCGTGACATCCCGATGGAACCAAACGTGGACGAGCCCGATCGACTTGGAATCGATCGTCTCATCAGCGCCTATGCAGCAAGCCTGCATGCTAATCCACCCCTGATTGTCGTTGATGCTGGGTCCGCGATCACGGTCGACCTAGTGGCAAAAGACGGTAGATTCAGCGGTGGAGCGATTTTGCCCGGGCTGAGCATGCAGTTCATTTCTTTGGCAAAGGGCACAGCGAATCTACCGCAACTCGATCACATGGACACTGAGCCGCAGTACCCCGCAAAAAACACACGAGATGCGATTTTCAGCGGTGTAGTCACAGGAGCGACTGCCGCCATTGATCGGCTGATCAGCAACTACTGCAACCGGGCAGAGATGGTGGCTGAAACCGTTCCGGTTGTCTTGACTGGTGGAGATGCTCCTACTGTGTCGCCTCGCCTACAGCATAATCATGACCGAATTGACAATTTAGTTTGCCGGGGATTACTTCGTTTGCAATCATCAAACTAGAGGAGTCGGCAAAATCTGTATTTCTATCTTTGCTGGAACGACCTTCGTCACACCTAAGAAAGCCTCAGCTGTTGTCGTACTCCACGAGCCCCCTGCTGTTTGCGAGCTAACCAAATGATCTGACCCTAGACTCCGAATTTGTTCGGTTGAAGATTCAGTGAAACGATAACCCACCCAATATTCAAACTTTCCCAAGCGGTCCCAGCAATGCCGGCCACCAACATTTACGACTTACTACCTATCCCTGAGGATGTGAAAAAGCCGCATGCTTACCAGGTTTTCGGTATCGAAGACGGGGAGCAGGATCTTGGGGTCATCAGTGAAAAGATCCGTGAAGTTGTGGGTAAGCTGAAACGTCAAAAGGAGAGCACGGATCCAAAGTTGTGGGCCAAAGCAGCCAAGCTGGCCCAACAGGCACGACTGACACTCGCAAATCCAAAAACCAAAGCCAAACTTGATGCACGGTTTGGAATTATCGTGGATGAACCCGCGAGTGCCCCTGCCAATGATCCACTTTCCGGCGTTCTGCCCGCCGCTGATCCCTTGGCCGGAATGTTGCCTGCGGCTGATCCCTTAGGCGGTACCGATCCGCTTGCCGGCATCCTGCCGACCGAACCAGAAACGCCCGACGCTGCCCACACTGATTCATCATCGAGTCCCGAGCCAACATTAAACAATGGGATACCAGCTGGTATGTTCGGTACACCCGCCGAACAAACCCTATCTGATACAGGTACCGGCGAATCTAACAATGGAGTCCCGCTCGTCGTACCGGTCCAAGATACGCCTGGTTTCAACTCTAATCGAAATCCACATCGCCGCGCAAAACCGGTCCTTGGGCTGATGATGTTCGGAACCTTTGCGGTGGGCATGGTGGCCATCATAGGGATCCTCATTTGGTTCATGGTTTATCGCGGTGAGGTAGCGATCACTCAATCGGACGGTTCGCTCACCATTTCCACCACGGGCAAACAGGACAAAACAAAAAATGGTGGGGCCAACAAAAGCCCAAGGGGAAAAGCAACCCCCGAGCCGCTTGAATCGGATCCCGTGATGGGAACGCTGGGGCCTGGCAAGAAGAAATCTGGAAATACCGGGGGCATGACGGACCTAGAACAGAAGATGCAGAATGAAGATTTGGTACAAACGCCTGATCCCAACCCCCAACCCAAACCACCGATGGTTGTCCCCCAACCCAAACCACCGGTAGTGCCGAAGAAGCCTGCGATCACCGAGGAGATGGTCGCCGAAGCTGACAAGCAGTTGGCTAATGTTGCCATGCTTATCAAAACGGCAAAGTGGGATGAGATGAAACCCGCGGCGGAAAAAGCATCTGAAATGCCAATGAACGAGAAACAAAAAGAACGGGCAGAAGCTTTATACGAAGTGGCAGATCTTGCTTCCTATTACCGTGGCGGCATTCAAAAAGCGGTAGCAAATATGGCCGTCGGTAATGACTTCGAAGTCACAAAAGACCTTCGCGTGATTGTTGTTGAAAAGGGGGTAGATTTCATCGCTATCCAATTCAACGCCAAGAAAAAGACGTACAAGTTTGATGAGCTTCCATTTTCGCTGGCCCACAAGCTGGCATCTTTCACGATTCCAAACTCTCCCACCCAGATGGCTGCCAAGGCTGTTTATCAGGTAATCTCCCCCAATGCGAAAGAAGAGAATCGTAAAGAGTCGATCCAATCGCTCAGTGACATGAGTGCTGTCGAAGGCGCAGATCCGAAACGCATTGCTGAGACATTGCAAGAGATGTTCTAAAGGCGCATAGCAATCCCACTGTACATCACCCTGTCTCTTATACACATCTCCGAGCCCACGAGACCGAGGCTGATCTCG
>CAJXTM010000428.1 GCA_913061385.1 uncultured Rhodopirellula sp.
ATGCCCTTTCGCTCGATTGCAACGAGCAATCGATCTAGCTTTTCCGGGCTCACATCTTCGTCGGGAAGATAAGCATTTACGTCTTCGTAAGTCAGGAATCCGTCCTGAACGCCGCGGGAAATAAGAGAAGACAGTTCTTGATCCATCAATTGCATATCTAAAAAACCTCGTGTTTTACATGCCTGTCTGGCACGTGGGTCAAATGAAAATCCGTTTCAGTTGCGGTGTTTTAAGCGTTGGCTCCCTCGGGTATTGCAGAAACTGACTGGGTCGTCGGAATCCATTGAAAAGTGGACAGTTGAAATGAATTGGTTACTCAGGAATCATTCCTGATGCGTTGTTGCAAGCGTGCCTTTTCTACGATGGCCTTGAGCAATGCGTCCTCATCGTCTTCTGGCATGGACGCTGACGCAAGTTTTTCTATTTGTCGATCCTGTTCGTCTGACAGTTCACGTTCTCTAAAACGGGTTATGATTGCTGCATAACGATCTTCAGCACTTTCCGGCAGTTTGCCTGCCCGTTCAGCGACTCGTTCTTGCAGCGTCACGATCTGATTTTTAAGTGCCTCGTTCTCGACGAGCAACAGGATAGAGTCCGCGTCAAGGCAATGTCCGTCCATTTCAAGATCTTGGTAGGCTGTCAGCAACATTTTTGCCGCCGTACCTTCGAGCCACTGGATTTCGATGGCCTCGACAGCCATGTTTGCCAGGTCAGGGTTCTCGATCAATGTTTCGAACAAGTCTCTTTCCAGCCCCATCATTGGTTTTAGATGGACTAACGCAGGTTGGTTTTGATTTGCTGTCGCGTTCGGAGTGGTTTGATGTGCCGACGTGGTCGTCCCGTGAGGATTACCGTCGCCTGTGTCGTCGGCTAACTCTTGGAGAGCAGCATTGGGGTCAGAATTTGCCCCCACACTATTTGGGGAAAAGCGTTTTGTTGTGTTAGAGATCGCGCGAGGTGGCGTTCTGAAAGGGGTGCGTTGGGTTCCTTGCCGCAGCACCTCAAGTCGTTGCTCCAATCGTTCAACTTTGAATTCGAATCGTTTTGACATGCGGTTCAGCAATTGGTCAACCCGCAATCCGTCTGGTGCTTTAGCGACAATTTTAAGCATCTTGTCGACGGCTGAAGCTATGGCGTGCGTATCTCGTTCGAAGTCAACGCCTTTGGTCAGTCGGCCCAGTTTGTGGTCGAGTGCATCCGGAGCTTCTCGCGCACTTTGTTCAAATGCTTGACGCCCGTGGGCTGCTACGAAATCAGCGGGATCACTTCCGTCGGGAAGCGTCATCACTCGAAGGTCGACATCGGCTGAGATGAAGAGTTCCAGGACCTCGTCGGCACGGTTCTGTCCGGCTGTATCTCCATCCAGGACAAGGACCACGCGTTCAGCGAAACGCCTGAGGATCTTTACATGTTGTTCACCGAGAGCCGTGCCCAACACGGCGACTGCAGTTTCAATTCCCGCCTGTTTGCTGGCGACCACATCGGTATAGCCTTCCATGACCATCACTTCTCCGCTGCGCCGAATTGCATCGCGAGCGAGGTCCAAGCCATAAAGCTGCTGTGATTTTCGGAAGAGCATGGTTTCTCTTCCGTTAATGTACTTGCCCCCGGCACGGTCGCCATGTCGTTCAGCGATGGCGGGGATTACACGTCCGCCAAGTGCGATTGGCCGGCCTTGCAAATCTTGAATGGGGAACATCAAACGCCCGCGGAACATGTCAACGTAGCCGTCTCCGGATCGTTTCGGGGATGCGACTCCGCAAGCGTGTGCTACTTCGCCACTGAACTGATGACGTTTCAGTAGGTCGACTGCGTAGCTCCACGAGTCGGGCGAAAAACCGATGCGAAAATACTTGCGGCTCTCGTCATTGATTCCGCGTGATTCAAGATAGTCTCGTGCAATTTGAGCATCCGACTCGTTACTTTGCAGGTATTGAAAGTAAGAGTCCGAAGCAATTTTGATCGCAGACAGTAGTGTGGCTTTGTCTTCAGGGCTGCCCGGCTGAGTTTTTTTGCCTCGAGTATATTCTTCGATGGGGATGCCGGCCAATTCAGCCAGGGTGCGGATTGCCGTCGGGAAATCTGTGCCATCACGCTTCATGACGAAGCTAAAGACATCGCCACCGATGTCGCAGGGCCAGCACTTCCAAGTCTGCCGTTCTTGATTCACCGTCATGGAGGGGCGGCGGTCGTTGTGCCATGGGCAGCGGGCAACGAGATTGCGGCCCTGAGGCTGCAATTCAAGCGTCGCACCGATGACATCTGCGATGTCAACCGAGCTACGTACGCGTTCTTTCAGGTCGAAGTCCTGAGTTGGGGACAAACGACAACTCCATTGAAAGTGGCAGCTGATCCGTGCAAAACGACGCGCAGTACCCACGTGGATACCAGAAGAACACTCGTGTGATTCTTCCTTGGTCGCTTCACCTTTTCAAGCTGGCGAAACTTTTCCAATCGGTCCACCCGCCGTGCCAAGCACGGTATCCGTCATCCAACGGCATTCAGGTAAATTTCGACTGATGCAATCCATTGCAGCGTAGCAGAATCGGGGAGCGGTATAAGCCGCAAAACAATTCTTTCCACGAGCGACCCGCGATTGTGGGGGATCCGTTTACGTGGGTCAACACCAATGTCTGTATTCTTTGCGATTCTGCTCAGGTTGCGATTCTGCTCAGGTTTCGGTCGTGCTCAGGTTTCGGTCGTGCTCAGGTTTCGGTCGTGCTCACGTTTCGGTCGCCGGTTTTCTTGCGACGACGCGGTGAAAGTGTAAACAAACCTCTCGGTCGACGACGCGGCGAACACCTTCTACCAAGCATGCAGGTTCGTTCTCGGTTTCGCCTCTGCTGATGACCGCATTGAGTGGAGTTCCCGGTGCGACAGCAAACGTACGCTGATTAATGGTTTGATTGCCCGCATCAAGTTCCGGGATGATAAAGTGGCAGGTGGCACCAAACGTCAACATGCGAGCACTGTAGGCATCGTGATAGGGTCTGAACCCCGGGAATCCAGGTAGCAGCCCGTGATGCAAATTAATGATGCGGCCACCAGCGAATTGCCAGCAAGTTTGGGCAGGCAAAATTCGCATGTACCTGGCGAGCACCACGTAGTCGATGTCGTACTCGTCCAGAATCTCCGTCATGACATCGTCATCAGCCACCCCGCGGTCATTGCCGATCATTCGAAACGGGATGTCAAATTCATTCGCTAGCGGTGCAAGTTTGTCACGATTTGAAATCAGCACTGCGGCCTCGGCCGGAATGAGTTCTGATTGAATCGCCTCCAAAACGGCCCGAGGCGTGTGTTCGACGTAGGTGCAGCATACGGCGATACGGGGACGCTTGGCCCTGTTTTCACTGCTCCATACTCGGATGGCCAGCGATGTGTGCTCCCCAATCTGTCGCATCGCTTCGGTGAGTGGTTCAAACTCGTCTGCTTCGATGTCAATTCGGCATAGCATGGCAAAGATATGTTCTTCGTCATGATCATACATTTGGATTTCAGCAATCCGGGCGCCACGGCCTGTCACATGGTGAATGATTGGGTCGGCCAATCCAACATTGTCGGGGCCCAAGGCGGTGATGATGACTTCCATTGGTTTTCTCCGGACATCAGTCCATAAACGCGTTTACCCGCAGGCGATGAATGAATCCCGGCAGAATGTGGTACGCAGAAACTCTGGTTGGGTGAGCACGGCAAGTTGACTTGCTGTGGTTCCATTGTGATTTCTTTGAGCTTGTTTGCCGACCCCCACTCTCGAGATTGCAACACGCACTGTCATCGCGATGTCTGGAGTTTGCTGCCAGCAGCGGTTCGGGTGGATTCTCGTAATGATTGGGTGGACGCCTGGTTTCCGGGCAAAGGCTCGGTTCGTTGAATTCTGGCGTTGGCTGCTTGCGTTGGATTCTGTTGGGAGATCCGGCCGTGGGGTGGTGATTGTTGATTTTTGTGTCGCCACCCCCCCCCGTGATCAGCGTTTGAGCCGTTTGACGCTTAAGTTCCTGCAGCCAAAAAATCGGTCCGGTGACTGTTTTTGCGGCTTTCGATGGCCTCTGGGCCTTTTTTGTATCACCGTCTGCAATCCTGTCTATGGTGGTTCATGGCAGCATTTCAGTTGATAAACTGACATCGCGGGGTGGCGGTAGCGTAGCGACGTCTTCGCTGGTTTCCGTTTCGGCTTGATTGCGGCAACAGCAACTCGTTCTGTTTGCCTTTGAATTGACTGGCGTGTGCTCGCCTTTGGCAAGCCTCGTTAGCCGCGGGTCAATCTTCACTGCATTTTTTTCCTCTCTTTAGTCCAAGGTACGTCTCTTGTCCGCAATTGCACCGCCTACGAAACGACGCAGGAGCCAACTGCCGGCCTCGGCAAACCTGTGTGATTACTGCACTGCCAAATGTTGTCACTATTTCGCCTTGACTATCGATGAGCCAGTGAATCGTCGGGACTTTGATTTTATGCGTTGGTATCTGTTGCATGATCGTGCAACTGTTTTCGTGGACAATGATGACTGGTACTTGCTGGTTCATACGACCTGCAAGCATCTGCAAGACGATTATCGATGTGGTATTTACGAGACACGCCCACAAATCTGTCGCGACTACACCACGGATGAGTGTGAGTTTGAAGATGACTGGTGCTACGAAAAGTATTTTGAGACCCCAGAGCAGCTTGACGAATACGCTGACGCACTGTTCGGACCGCAGTTTCCAGATCCAGATCTTGATGAATGTCATGCTTTACGGAGTCGGCGTTCAACAGCACTGCCGATTGCATGATTTGTTGATTCCTGTTAAACGAGATGCATATAAGCTGTCTCTTATACACATCTCCGAGCCCACGAGACCGAGGCTGATCT
>CAJXTM010000429.1 GCA_913061385.1 uncultured Rhodopirellula sp.
ACGATCCGACACCAAAACGACTCTTGCGGCAGGTGAAAAAAAAGGTGAAGTAGAGCCAACTGGATTTTTGAAAACGATGGCTATCCGTCGTCTTCTACCCAACCGCATAAAATTGCCTGAGGTTGACAGCTCTCTGCCGCTCGCGAGCGGAGACCATCGGCAGAGAAGTATAACCAGCTTCTACGTTGGAGCGGGGGGGGGCAAGGGCGAACTGGGTGATATGTGCGCAGTAAATTCGTCTGCAGGACGCAAAGTCGGCTCGATCGGACCATTTCTGCGCAAAACGCGGCGGCAAATGTTCAATGACAGCGTACTCGGGCGGCGGATGAGGGTTGGAACTCGCCGACGGGTGTTTCTATCTTCCAAGGGCATCTTTAGATTTTCGACTAACGAATTGAGACGCTATTAAGGCCGCGATCAGCAGGTCGCGATCGTTATGCAAAAAGGGAAAGATTGCACCGAACAGGGGCCTGATTGCTCGGGAATAGTGTCATAACTTTCGAGAAATGGTGCAATGATTGCCGTGAACGCAGCACAACTTGGTTCATCCTTGGGTACGGTTTGCGGTACAAGGTGGGGGGCATTGTTACCGATCAGGAAGCGTTCGGCATCAGCGAGGAGAGCCGGGGGAAAGAAGCGACAGAATTTGTCTTGTTGAGATCGGGAATTAGCTGGGATTTGTTTCTCGTTTGAGTGTCTGGGCTCGACCGCTGGGAGCAGCACTCAGCCAGTCACCAAGCACGGAAGTCATTGTTTGACTGCAGCAACGAGTCAGTTGTCAGGTCCGAATGCTGCCAGCGGAATCCTCGGTTGGGTCGGCACCCTTGTCGGGTTTGCTGTGAAGTATGCTCGTTCCTGTGATCTCGATCCCGGTCGGCTGCGGATTTGATGCACGATCGAACTAGTCAGAAGTCAGCGGCGATCAGTAGCAGAGAACAGTGGCGGATAGCATTCCAGCGTTAGTCGCCTGTATCATGAGAGTTGAAGGGCGGCATTTCGGGGGAATTTGAACTCCCAGTTTGAGTCCAAATTGCCCGTTGTTGATCAATCAGTACATCGAGGCGTTGGCGTAAAATTGAACGGAACTTCAGTCCATTCCAGTGATTGGAAGTCGCGAACTATACGGCAACGATGCCAGTCGATAGGCAAAGTTGCTGCTGCAATTGCGAAACGAGCTGACAGTCTAACGGCGCTGTCGGGGACGGATCAGCGCGTCGATCCAGTGGAAACTATCACGGCTGAATTGTTGCCGACCTGTAGTGCTCTTCGTTTCATTGGCCGTCATGGCTGTAGAGTGCTGCGCACTCGTTCGTACACTGCGTTGGGTCGCCCCACTTGGTTGTGGGGTGTTCGTAGCCGTGTTCGTCGGAATCCCCGAGGCAAAGTTCTCGTGCTTGGGACGTGGAATTATCCGGTGTTTCTGCCAGGCGTCCAGGCAGCCCAGGCATTGGCCGCGGGCAACACAGTATTGCTGAAGCCGGCTGTAGGTTGTGAGCAGGTCACCAAGTGTCTCGTTGAAGCCTTTTATGAAGCCGGTGTGCCGGAGTCAGCGTTGCGCGTGTTATCGAGCGATGCGTCGGCTGCCATTGAGGCAATTGACGCTGGTGTCGACTTGGTGGTGCTCACTGGTGCTTCTGAAACTGGACGTAAGGTTCTTCGCCGAACTGCCGAAACATTAACGCCGACAATCATGGAGTTGAGTGGTTGCGACGCAGTGGTTGTTTTACCCGAAGCCGATATCGCTCGCGTCGCAGATTGCATCGTTTTTGGTTTGAGGTTCAATAGCGGCGCGACGTGCATTGCACCTCGCCGTGTCATTGCGGAGCAGCGCGAGGCTGATTCGTTAAAAGCTGCCCTTGCCGAAAGCCTCGGTAAAACTGATGTGGTCAGCGTTCATCCTGCGGCCCGATTAGCGGTCGTCAAATGCATCAGCCGCGCACTTTCAGATGGGGCAGTTGATGTGCTGGATAACTTTGATGAGCAGCAACTGCTGGCTTCAGGCGATATGAGGCCCATGGTGCTAGACCGCGTAAAACCAAATGATGAGATTGCCGGGGCCGACTTGTTTGCGCCCGTCACCAGCATCTTGCGGGTACCGACCATCAGCGAAGCGATCGGAATTGTCAATCAATGCCCCTACCGGCTGGCTGTCTCGATTTTTGGGGCGGGAAAACGTGCGGAGTCAGTGGCGGTTCAGCTCGATGTTGGTACCGTGTGTGTCAATGACTTGATTGTTCCCACTGCTGACCCGCGGCTGCCTTTCGGCGGACGAGGCGAAAGTGGGTTCGGAGTAACGCGCGGGGAAGATGGGCTGTTGGCAATGAGTGTGCCGGTGACGATAAGTCGCAGACACGGGAAATTTGCACCTCATCTGCAACCCAGGCAAGCGACGGATGCCCAAACCTTGCTCGGTGCGCTACAACTATTACATGCGGGAACTCTGCCGGAACGCTTGAAAGGCCTCAGGAAGATGATTGGGGCGGCGAAGAACAGGAAACCCGTTGGTGAAGACCAACAAACTCAGGGAAATGTAGCTCCATCGCAGGAGAAGGAAAAAAATTCATGATTGCATCTGATCGTAAGCAGTCCCACGTCGTCGTGATCGGGAGTGGGTTGGCTGGCTTGTCCTCTGCATGTGTTTTGGCTGCTCGCGGCCACCGAGTTACCGTGCTAGAAAAAAATGACTGGTTCGGTGGCAAGGCGGCTGTGCACCGGGAACAAGGCTATCGCTTTGACATGGGGCCAACCATTTTGACCCTGCCTGGCGTGTTACGTCGGGTGTTCGAGGAGGCCGGCAAGAAGCTCGAAGACTACATCGAGATGGTGAGGCTGGATCCTCAGTGGCGTTGTTTCTTCGAGGGAGATCGCAGCAAGGGGGAAGAGAACACAGTTCTGGATCTGGTTTCCAATACCGACGAAATGGTCAGCAACATCGATCGGTTTACCCGGGCAACTTCCAACAGCGAAGGGTATCGGCGTTTCCTCGAAATGAGCGAGGGTTTGCACGAGGTGTCGAAACGCTTCTTCTTTTGGAAAAGCGTTGGAGGTCTGTCGGATACCATGGATGTCGCTGGTTCCTTCTCCGCAGCTGTCCTCAAGGATGTGCTGTCTTTGCGGATGGGACAGAGTGTCGCATCCGTCGTGAGAAAACATGTGCCTGATCACCGTGTGGCACAGATGATGGATCATTTTACGCAGTACGTAGGGTCGTCACCGTATGCATCCCCCGCCGTTTTGTGCGGAATCGCCCACATGCAAACGCAGGAAGGGATTTGGTACCCGATCGGTGGGACGCGGGCAGTACCTGAGGCCCTCGGCCGACTCGCCGGGGAGCTGGGCGTGGATATCCGCTGCGGAACCGACGTGATGAAAATCAATACCGCGGGCAAGACGGTCACTGGGGTTGTCACCGCCGGCGGAGAAGAAATCAGCTGCGATGCCGTTGTTAGCAATTGTGATGCTGTCCGAACGTATCGAGAATTGTTAGGCGAAACACCGCAGGCCACCAAGTTCAAAAAGAAAAATTATGAGCCAGCCTGCAGCGGCGTCGTCCTCTACCTTGGACTGGATCGACGTTTTGATCAATTGCTGCATCACAATTTTGTGTTCTCGAAAGATCCCGAAGAAGAATTCGATTACATTTACAAACGAGGTGAGCCCGCTCCTGATCCCAGTGCTTATGTTTGCGCGCCATCAATTAGCGAGTCGCAGGTAGCACCTGAGGGTGGTGAGGCGTTGTACATTCTCGTCCACACGCCTTACTTGCGACCCAACCATAACTGGAAGGAAATGTTGCCTAAGTATCGCGATGTGATCCTTGATAAGCTGGAAAGGACCGCGGGCATGGCCGGCATTCGCGACTCCATCAAATGTGAGTCATCGCTAACGCCCGAGGGAATTCATAATCGTTATCGAGTGCTGAATGGCGCCATTTATGGTTTGGCGAGTCATGGCACGTTCCTTGGTGCCTTCAAGCCAGCGAATCGTCGCAAAGATCTAAGTGGCCTTTATCTTGCCGGTGGTGCCGCACATCCCGGGCCCGGGATGCCAATGGTATTGATGAGCGGGTGGATTGCCGCAGATTCGCTCGACACCGATGCCAAAGCTGGCAAACTTGCCGCTGTCTAGCAGGGACGCAACTCTTTGTGAGCGACGAGAAAGGGTGTCGAAGTAGAGAACAGATCTTCTTCGCCCCTTTCCCAAGCCCCCCATCCCTATGTCCCGTACAGCAAGCTTGATTTGGGCGGCCGTGGTGGGGTCGCTGATCGCATCACGTCGCTGATCGCATCACCTAGGGGCAAAGGCCGTCGCTCGTGTTGCCACCAATCGCTCATCAGGGCCACTGCGTCGGCTTGAGGATCGCTTGGCTGGTAATCGCCGTTAAGCACGAGGCGTCCACTAATGGTGCTGCTCTCGATCAGGGGATGGCAAGGTTGCCTGAGCCGATGCCAATGTTCCCAGAAAAAGTGGTCCGATGATCACGATTCGCAGGGTTCGAAGGCCAGATCGATTCTGTTCTCACGCACCGTTGACTGCAAGCTGGGCACTTCCTGAGGGACTGGACTTGCCCTGCTGGCATACTGGACCATCGTAGGCGACTTCGCGCCGGCTTCTGAATGGTCAGATGCACAACAGTAATTCACTTGAGGACGGTTTGGTATGAGAAATTTAATCAGTTACACGACCGCCCTTGCTGTGGTTGCCCTTTTGACCCCATCGTCGCGAGCGGCGGACATTGTCGACACCGCCGTTGGTGCTGGAAACTTTAAAACCTTGGCCGCGGCGTTGGGTGCTGCTGACTTAGCCGACACTCTCAAGGGTCTGTCTCTTATACACATCTCCGAGCC
>CAJXTM010000430.1 GCA_913061385.1 uncultured Rhodopirellula sp.
AAGGAGTCGTCGGCAGCGTCAGATGTGTATAAGAGACAGCTACAGGAGTGGCCGGGCAACAGTTTGAGAGTTCAAAGTTGGCTGATTTACAGGTCAAGACGATTCGAGTTTCGATCATGTTGCCAACCAGTTACTACGAGAAACTGAACATTCAGAATGAATTTCTCCGGAATCCAGCACAAAAACGTGAAGATGTTGTGCTGGATGATGCGACTTTGGAGGGCTTGCGAGTCAAGACAGAGAAGAAGATTCAGGAAATTGTTAGCCCCCTGCTGCCTCAAGTTGCAGCTGGAGCTGACCCTGTTTCGCTGGTGACAGTGCGAGACGCTCCACAGTTGCCGGTTACCGAACAACCGGAGGAGTTGGCGACAAGCCAAGCCCTGAGTTGGTTGGCTGAGTCATGGCAAACACTCGCGCTTGTGTTCCTCGGGTTCGTGGCCTTACTCGTGGCACGCTCGGCTGCTAAGTCGACCGGAAATGCCTCTCCTAGCGATTTTCAGGAGGGGTTTGGTTTGGAAATGCCGGGTCCACCTCCGTCCGAGCAGGATGTCGTGGACGAGGCAGAACGGATGACCATCACCGGTGGATCTCTGAAAGACGAATTGCTGCATCTGGTGGAGGATAATCCCGAGGTTGCCGCAAATGTGATTCGCGGGTGGGTTGGGGATGCCGCCTGATTTCTCCTGTTTGGGGCTCCGGTGCGACCGGGATAGACGGTCCCCGAGACTGAATCTGTTTGATCGGAGCATGGGAATCATACTGGACCTGCTCCAGCAGCTTGTATGAATTTGAGATGCACTGATTTCCTCTTTCAATGTAAGCTCAAGTTCGGCTACAAGAGGGACACAAGAAGGTTAACGGCAAAGGATTGCTGGATCTTCGGTAAACAGTTCAGATTTTGCATGGTACGAGGGAGCGGCCCCAAATGGGAAACGGATGGGACTCAGGGTTAGAGCGTGAAGCGATGTTGCGTCGCGTCGCGATCGTACTGAGTAGTCTGCCTGCGCCCGTTGCCGCTAATCTGCTGGGTGAGATAGATGCTGACACCAAAGTCGCTGTCCGGCGTACCATGATGTCACTGACGGATGTCGACCCGCTCGAGCAAAAACGTGCCCTACATGCTTTTAAGGTCTCGGTCCAGAAACCCGAGGCTTCACTTGATCAATTTCAGGTATCCAGTGGTCGCAAGCCGGTTTCGCCTAGTGCAGACCAGACACAATCGCGAGGTGAATCGGGCTCGAGGATTTCGCGATCAAATTCTGAGACATCGGGTGAAAAGTTCGAAGTGGATACATCCGTTAATTCAAAGGCCGATGAACATCCACTGGCGTTTCTTGAACAGGTTGATGAGCAGGTTCTGGTTCACTTGCTGAAGAAGGAACGCCCACAGATTATTGCGACTGTCTTAGCCTCGATCAGACCAGAACATGCGGCTCGTGTGCTTGCACGGCATGGCAGCGGTTTGGAGGATATGCTTGGGCGTATCGGTAAGATAGAGGCAATTCCTCCGGCTTCCCTTGCGGAGTTGGCGGATCATTTTCGCCTGTCGCTTGACAAACAGTTTGCTGGTGCCAGTGATACCCTAGGACGTCGAGCCTTGGATGCTATTCTTGCTGCGATGCCAGGGGGGCAGGAACAACGCCTGGAGGATGTTGGACGCACTGCACCGCGTCCACAGACTCAGGCTGCTGACCGATCCTACTCATCTACAGATGAAACGGCTGCGGCTTATACCAGACAGCAAGCTGGATTTCCGTCTGCTGTCACCGCAGCAGAAAATCTTACTTCCAGACTGCGAATCGCAGAGGAAACTTTGCCAACTTATTCCGGTCATGCATCATACGGTCATGACGGTGGTACTCGAAACGAAGCTGCCGCATCATTGGTTTCGCGACATGCTGCTCCGGATACCGCGGTTTCCGAATCGCTGGAAATGACGACGCCAGTCGAAAATCCAGCCCCTTTTTCGTCGACCGATTCAATTCATCAGCATTTGCTACAACTCTCTCCGCAGCATCTTTGCGAAACGCTGGGCAAGGTTCAGGCGAGGGTCGCAATGTTGGCCCTCTGTGGACTTCCGAATCAGATCACCTCTGCGGTGCTTGCCTTACTTCCCAAAGCAGAGTCACGGAAAGTGCGTGAAGCGATGAATTCGCTTGGTGCATTGCAACTGCGAGAGATTGACGAGGCGAAAGAGGCAATTGCCAACGCGTCGATCGAAGTGGTCGACGAACCGATTCCTAACGCTGCCTGATTGGGGTGTGATTCATGGCCACCGTCTTGAAATCAGGCGATAACGACAAGCAGCAAACTGCAGCTCAACAATCATCTGCAATCGCGGGGTTCAATCTAAGTGATCTTGCAGATGAGGGACGCACACGGCTGGAGCAATGTCGTTTGCAGGTGCAGCAAATGCTGGCGAAGGCTCAATGCGACGTTGATGGGATCCACAAAGCTGCCGAGGAACGTGGATACCAACAAGGCTTGGAGCGCGCTGCCGTCGATGCAGAAACAAAACTTCAGTCGGAAGCTGAGCAGCAAGCAAAATCAAGCACGCAGGTCATGCAACAGGCTGTTAAGCAGATCCATGACACTCACTCCGAATGGATGGAGAGTTACGGGAGTATCCTTACTCAAACCGCATTGGCCGCGGCGGAGAAAATTGTGCAGCGGCGACTCGAAGTTGAGCCCGAGTTGTTAGTGACTTGGGCAAAAGAAGCGATGCACAGTACGCGGGCAGCTATGAGCTTGACGCTTGTGCTTCATCCGGAAACTCTAGCTCAAGCTGGACCAGCCTTTGAAGCCATGGTGAGGTCACCCGGTCTGCCCGAGAAAACCCATATTGAAACAGATGAAAGCTTGGACACAAATGATGTGGTTGTTCGTCAGGATGGTGGCGAAATTCAAGCAGGTATGGCTGCGCAGCTACAACGACTGCAGGAGTTGCTGCAGTAATGGATAAAACGAAAAATGTGTTTGATTTTCAAACGCCAGTCCTGCCCGATCCTGAAGTCACAAAAGCATTGATTCAGCAAGCTGTTGCTTATCAAGTTCGGGGACGTGTGTCCGCCGTTGCTGGTGAGGCAGTTGAAATTGAAGGCATGACGGCACCCATTGGTGCTATTTGCGAATTGCAATCACAGGATGGAGCGGTTTCACGGTCGCGTGTGATTGGATTCCGAGGTGTGCGTCCTATTCTCGCGCCATTGGAACGACTCAATGCTCTCGCTGCTGGTGATTCGGTGCGTCTGGTGGACACCACCTTGAAGCTGAGGGTTGGGCCCTCGTTATGTGGTCGCGTGATTGATGCTTTCGGACAACCTGTCGATGGTAGGCCGTTGCCAAAAGATTTGGTCACTATTGATGCAGATCGTGAACCACCTGAGTCTCTGGAACGTCCCCCCATCGATACTCCATTGCAAACCGGTATTCGAGCAATTGACACGATGTTGACCTGTGGCCAAGGTCAGCGATTGGGCATCTTTGCGGGTTCTGGTGTCGGGAAAAGTACTCTGCTTGGAATGTTGGCACGCGGTTCCAATGCAGATCGAATCGTGATCGGAATGGTTGGTGAACGTGGCAGAGAGGTACAGGAATTTCTGAACCGAGCTCTCGGGGAAGCGGGCTTCGCGAGAAGTGTGGTTGTGGTTGCAACCAGTGACCGCCCCGCCGCACAGAGAGTGTCCGCTGCATGGACGGCCACCGCAATCGCTGAAGCGTTTCGGGATCAGGGAGAGAACGTGCTGCTGTTAATTGATTCTGTCACGCGGTTCGCAATGGCACAGCGAGAGCTCGGCTTGGCAGCTGGTGAACCACCAACCACGAGAGGTTATCCACCAAGTGTGTTCAATCTGTTGCCAAGATTGGTTGAGCGTGCTGGACGGACCAAGGTAGGGTCGATAACTGCCTTCTATACCGTGCTGGTTGAGGGTGATGATCACAATGAACCCATCGCCGATGCCCTTCGGGGGCTACTCGACGGTCACCTCGTCCTCAGTCGAGATTTAGCGGCCAGCGCACATTGGCCTCCAATAGATATTCTTCACAGTCTTAGTCGGCTGCAACCGCATCTTGTATCTCGCGACGCCCTGCAGACTACCGCTGTCGCTCGACAGCACTTGAGTGAGTATCACCGACACGCGGATCTGATCTCGATTGGCGCTTACCGTCAAGGTAGTGATCCTCGGGTTGATGCGGCGATTGAAATGCGAGATCCGCTCAATCTGTTTTTTCAGCAGGAGGCGACACAGATCACAACGCTGCAGGATTCAAACCGGATCTTGGCACAACTTGTCAGTCGACAACCTGTAAGTCCTCAGGCAGATGTCGACGTTTCAGCTCAAATCCCTCCAGCAGGTGCGATAGTTGAAGAGACTCCGGGGGTTGTGACAAGCTGATGTGTTTCATGTGTTTCGCTGTTTCATGATCGCGAGGGATTATCTTGCCAGCCGAATTTCGATTTAAAGCTCTGCTCGACCTGCGGCGTCAACAACGCGATGAGGCAGCCGCTTCGTTGGGGCAGGCTAGTGAGGCCATTGCCAAAGTGAATGCACAAATTGACGAAATTAAAAGCGAACGTGTGAACCTGCGTGATCAGGATGATGTGAATCGGCAGGGGGATGTTTCCGTCGATGCTTTGCTGGCACATGGTCGCTATGACTTGCAACTGCAGGCAGATATCGGAGCCTTGAAGTCGACCGTTGCAGAGCTGACCGTTGAAATGGACAGAAGGCGAGTGAAATTAGTTGATGCAGAAGCTGAGCTGAAACGTTTTGAAAAATTAAAAGAAAACGATGAGGCTGGATTCCGAGCCTGTCTCTTATACACATCTCCGAGCCCACGA
>CAJXTM010000431.1 GCA_913061385.1 uncultured Rhodopirellula sp.
TCTACACGTAAGGAGTCGTCGGCAGCGTCAGATGTGTATAAGAGACAGCGCCAACACCTTGCCTCAGGGGCTTGCAATCAGATCGCTCCGAATCAGCCAAAGAACTTCTCTCATGAAACCTTCACTTGAGCGTCGCAAGTTCCTACGCAGCAGTGGTGTCGTCATGGCATTGCCGATGCTGGAAGCTGTCCCCGACACAGCAAAAGCCTCGACTGCAGTTGACTCTGCGCCGGTGAAGCGATTTGTCTGTCTTTCGAACAACTATGGTGTTTACCAAAAAGCCTTCTTTCCGGATCCGAGTCAGCGTGGCGCGGACTATCAGGTACCGGAAACACTGACGGCACTAGCGAAACACCGCAAGGACTTTACGGTATTCTCCAATCTTGACCACGGCTTTACTGGCGGACACCAAGGCGTACCCGTCCTACTAAGTGGCGTCCGCCCCGTCCTCGCTCACAACTATGCCGAAGGCAACATCAGTTTGGATCAAAAGCTTGCCGAGCATCATGGTGCTGCCACTCGATTTCCTTCGCTAACACTGGGATGCCGGGAACGAAACCTCCTGAGCTTCACAAGAACGGGCGTGCAGGTCCCTTCGATCGACCTCCGTGCTGCTTATCGAAAAATGTTTTACGAAGATTCGGCAGAAGCGAAGACAGCGCAGAAGAAACAATTCGAACGACACTCAAGCATTCTTGATGTCGTGAGAGAGCAGGCGAAAGCGATGGATAACAAAGTCAGCCAAAACGATCGCAGAAAACTATCCGAATACTTCGACTCAGTACGCACGCTGGAACAAAAGATCACTCAACAAGAGCCATGGATCCAGCGCCCCAAACCCAAAACGGACACCGATGAACCAAATCCTGGGAACGGGACCGAGGAACAACTCAAAGCGTTAATTGAAATCATCGCATTGGCATTACAAACAGACTCAACCAGAGCCATCACGATGACAAGTGGATTTGTCAACGGAGATTTCGGTTTGAGTGGCGGCTACCACGGATTCTCGCACCACGGAGAACGTGAGGAACCGGTTGCGGCCTTGAAGAAAATCGAGGGCTTTCAAATTGCAATGATGTCCTACTTGATTGACCTGCTGAAGGCTCAAGAGGACCTGATCAATGGTGGCACGTTGTTTGACCACACAGCCATTCTGTATGGATGCGGGATGGCGTCGGGAACCCACTCCACCACCAATCTTCCTCTTGTGCTAGCTGGCGGAGGATTCAAACATGGAGAGCACAGGGTTTACCCGGACGAGAGCCAACAACGTATCCCAGCAGCTAATTTACTACTTTCCATTCTTCAAAACAGTGGCGTCGAAATCGATCAGTTCGGCTCAAGTAACGGTAGCCTGCGCGGCCTCGAGTTCGCCTCCAACTAAACTCATGTCATCAACTTCAGGCAATATCTGCAGCCTAATCATGGCTTGCCAGATTGCCAAAATCGCCTCTGTTTTCTTTGAACACAAACATGTTGCTGCCTACCCGCATTGCTGCTGAACGACGGGTGCACTCGAAATCACAGAGTGCGCTGTACGTGAACATTCCCTACGCGATCATGCTGTTCTTCGGTTTCCTTCCGGTGCATTCAGCTTACGCGGATCCAAATCTCGCCAAAGTCCAGCCATTTCTGATACAGCACTGTTACTCGTGTCATGGCGAGGGCGACCCTAAAGGGGACATCAGGATCGACAATCTTGGCACTGACCTGAAAGCCGTAACAAACCTCGAGATTTGGCAAAACATTCTCGACCAACTGAATCTTGGCGAGATGCCTCCCGTTGACGAGCCTCAACCCACTATCGCTGCATCAAAAGCAACGATCGAGGTACTAACTTCGGCTCTGGCGAACGCCTATGCAACCGCTCGAAGCACAGGAGGGCACACGGTCCTGCGGCGACTGAACCGACACGAGTTGAGAAACACATTTCGTGACTTACTGCATCTTCAGGGAGCAGACTACCGCCCTGGAACCACCGGATCGAAGCTTACAGACAACAACGGCAACGGAAGTGTTGAGCGAACGGGCACCGATCCTCTTCGTTTTTTCCCTGAGGATGAAGAGGAAGACGGTTTCTTTAATCTGGGTGACAGATTGGTGATGTCCGATTTTCTCTTAAAACTCACACTCAACGCTGCCGAAGAAACACTCGCTCAAGCAACCCACCTCGAATCCCGGCCAGATACTTCACCACTTGAATTTTCGGGGCACCTCGTCAAGGGACGGAGAAATGGCGAACACTTGATCGAAACGATATCTCGCGAGCTTAATCCAGATTTCGACATGATCGCTCAGGGTTATGAGCGGTACGGTCGACTTGCACCAACCGAACTGCGGCAAGGCGTTGGATTCTCTGGAGAGTACAAGATCACCGTGTCAGTTTCAGCGCACAACCCGCAACACCCTTGGCAAGAAATGTTCGTGGTTGACGCGAAGTCGCCATTCCAACTTTGCCTCAACATCGCTGACACCGGCAACCGTGGAATCGAAGGTCCGACGTCAACTCCGCTGACGCTTTGGAACGTGCCTGCAGATGGCAAACGTCACACCTTTACGACATCAACGTGGATGGACAAAGGCTGGATTCCATGGATCGGCTGGGAAAATGGCCAGCACGACCGAGCGTTCCGCGCAGAGAAGATCGTCGAAACCTATTTGCCAAAGCGATACCGTCCACGTCCTGACAAGACGACAAATAAGCAAGGGCATGATGACTGGCCCCAGGAAATGACACGCGTCCTTTTCGAAACAGGTTACCAAGGACCACACATGCGGATCCATCGCCTCACAATGACACCTGTACTGAAAGCATGGCCGCCGCAAAGTCACAGCGAGTTGTACGGGACGGGATCAGGGACCGGGGAAGAAATTCGTCAATTGATGACTCGATTTGCAAGCCGAGCCTTCCGACGCGCAGTGAACCCGAAAGAAGTTGAACCCTATGTGCAATTGGTACTCCAAAAAAACACAGACCCGGTCGTGGAAATGCAAAACGGCATTTCGGACCTCGAATATCAGGTATACGAGGGCGAATGGAGCAAGCTACCAGATTTCAAAGAACTACAACCGGTACGTGCAGGCAAGCTGAAGCAGGGGTACATCGACATCAATGCTGCGGAAAAAAAAGAGCATTACGCCATCGTTTTCTCCGGAACGCTGACCACAAAATCCGAAGGTGAACACCTGATTGAAATGGCGTCCGATGATGGCGCCCGAATCACGATCAATGGGAAGATCATCCTGGAACACGACGGGCTACATGGCGCATCAAATCGAAAGCGGAAGGTAAAACTGCCAGTCGGACGACACACCATTCAGGTTGAATACCTTGCCTATGGCCAACCCAATAGCTTCCGCGCTGGCTGGAGCGGTCCAGGATTTGGACACCAGCGTTTATCGACAGAAAACCTGCACGCGAAGCGACCCACAAAGAAACAAGACAACGTCCCAAGTTTGATCAAAGCCATGCAAGATGGTTACGCCGCGATCCTGTGTTCACCTCAGTTCCTGTATCTAAAAGAGGAACCTGGACGCCTCAACAACTACCAACTCGCAAGTCGGTTGAGCTATTTCCTGTGGTCATCAATGCCAGATGAGGTGCTATTTGACTTGGCGGGCACCGGCAAGCTGAGTTCCCCCGAAGAGCTTAAACGGCAAGTCGAACGAATGCTGCGGGATCCCAAGGCCGCTGCTTTCTCGCAACACTTCACGTCGAGCTGGCTTCGCCTGGACCGACTGGGAAAAATGCCACCCTCCGGTGGCGACTTTCAGTTCTACAAGAACCTCAAAGTCGAGCCGATGCTGATGAAACAGGTCATCACCTATTTCGAAAGTATCCTTGCATCTAACGGCCATATAGAACAATTTATCGATTCGGATCACGCCTACATGAACAGTACACTCGCGAAGTGGATCTACAAACGAGAGGGCGTGCGAGGTGACCAATTACGCAAGGTCACCTTGAATGACCCGCGGCGCGGTGGAATCTTCACATTACCGGGCATCATGACTGCCACTGCCAATGGCGTCGACACTTCACCCGTGGTTCGCGGTTCCTGGTTGTTGGAAAACGTCCTAGGAACTCCCCCCAACCCACCGCCACCCGATGTTGAACCATTACCTACTGACACTCGTGAAGCCACGACGGTTCGTCAACAGCTTGAACTGCACCGAAAACATGAGGCCTGCAACAGCTGCCACGCAAAAATTGACCCGATGGGATTTGCGTTTGAAAACTTTGATGTCGTGGGGCGCTGGCGAGACAACTATAAGCAATCACGATCCGCAATCGAAACATCCACCACACTGTCGACCGGAGAGTCGGTTGCTGATATTGTCGAATTCAAACAAATGCTGATGCGGCGGAGAATTCAGATCGTTCAATGTCTTGCATCCAAAATGATGACCTACGCAATTGGTCGTCGAATGGAACCGATTGACCGAGGTGAAATGAATCAAATCGTTGACGCACTCGGGGGAGAGGATGCCCGCTTGCGGGACATGGTTCACGAAATTGTGAAGAGCGATCTATTCCTCAACAACTGATCCGTATAAGAACGCGCCGTCACCACGAGACTGCTACACCCAACCAGCACGGCACCTGCAATGGATTCCTGCAACGCTGGACTCCACTCGCACGATCTTCAGCATCAAAACTTGTACTGAACGCTTGAGCCATTGTTCTCTAAAACAATCGCAATCAGGCCCTTGACCTGGCTTGGGTTCGCCTTCAAAAACGCAGCTTTGATGGGCAACAAATCAATCCAGAGAGCCCGCTGTATCAACGCTGTCTCTTATACACATCTCCGAGCCCACGAGACCGAGGCTGATCTCG
>CAJXTM010000432.1 GCA_913061385.1 uncultured Rhodopirellula sp.
CACAAACGCCCGCAACACAAACGCCCGCAACACAAACGCCCGCAACACAAACGCCAGCAACACAAACGCCCGCAACACAAACGCCCGCAGCAGACTCTGCCGTTTCCCCCCTGACCACCGGAGGGGTCCAAGTCGTCGATGGAGAAGGTGCAGCGGAGGGCACCATGAGCCCTGAAGATTACCGTGAGGAATTACTGAAGGATCCAGAGTACGTCGCAGAATTGGACAAGAGATCCGCAGCTTACAAAAAAACCCGCGACAACCTTATCGTCGCCGTCGCTGATCAACGAGAAACCTTTGTTCGCTATTTGAATCGCGACGTCCGTAACGCGGAGGCAAGAAAGCTTTTCTTCGAGCAACGCGACATCGTGCAAACACGGCTCGATGAAAATTATGACGCGGCTTTGGCGCTCACCATGATGGGTGAATACAACGAAGATGCAATCACGTTTCTTGTCACCATGATTCAGCATCGGTTCGAGAACAGCATCTATGATGGTTCCACACTGCAGGGTGCCACCTTTCTGATGGATAACAACTCACAGCTAGAGTACATCTGGAAGGCGGCAGCACGCTCTGCAGTTGTGACAGGACAATTTGAGACTGCGAGAAAGATCTATGATGTGTTAAAAAAACCCGAAGTTTTGGGTGAAAAAGAATTCAACGAAACAGACGGTTCGTTGAGCTTTTACCTCGATGAGCATGAACAGCAATTCAAGCAGGAAACAGAGGTTCGAAAAAAGGAAACGGCCGAAGACAATCTGCCACAAGTGCTGCTGAAGACAACTCAAGGGGATGTTCTTTTGGAACTCTTCATCAATCAGGCACCGTCTGCTGTTTCACATTTCATCAAGTTGGTTGAAAGCGGATTTTACGATGAGCTCGACTTCCAACTGGTCATCCAGGACATGCTTGCCTTGACGGGAGATCCCAGCGGTGATGGGACTGGAAACTCCGGTGAATTCCTCCAAGATGAGCATCAACGCGAGGATGCTCGCCAAGGACTGCGTGGTGCTTTGCTGATGGCAAAAATCCCAATGGACGAGTCAGGCAATTTTTTCCCCGACTCTGGGAGCAGCCAGTTCACCATCCTGTTACTGCCTGTCGTTTCTGCTTCGAAAAAACAAACTGTATTTGGGCGTGTGATCAAGGGTATGAATGCGATCTCACGCCTTCGCCGGGTTGACCCAAACAAGAAAAAAGAAAAAGGTGACATCATCCAACCGCCGGATTTCATCATTGAAGCCACAGTCGTGCGAAAGCCCGAAACCCTGCCTGAGCCAATCTATGTTGATCCAACTTGAATCCACCAGTGATAAAAAAGGTGGCAACACGCAGTTCGCTCTCTTAGAATGAGACGTTGTTAAAGTCACGTGATACGAACGCACTGGATTGGAGCACCCACGACGCAACAAACTGCGACCGCTAAAACCGCGTTCATCATTACGCCACACCCTTTGAAAGACCGTTTTCGAAAACTCAGCCGGCAGCGTATGCCGGTTACGACTCTGTCCGACATTGGATGCCTCCTCCCCACACAGTCGACCGTGAAGCCAGAACAACCACCGCAGGGCAGCAGCCCGACTCGCCGCAACTTCATCAAGAATGGCAGCATGATGTTGGCTAGCGGTGCGATTGGTGGCAGCAATCTGAGCGTCGCTCAATCTGCACATGTCATTGGAAGTGACATGATAAAGATCGGCTTGATAGGTTGCGGAGGCAGGGGAACCGGCGCCGTCATCCAAGCTCTGAACACAGGGGGTGGTGGAGTCAAGCTTGTTGCGATGGCTGATGCCTTCAAAAGCAACCTGCAGAAATCTTATCGAACCATTAATGGATTACATCCAGAAAAAGTCGACTGTGATGATGGACGCCAAGAGGGTCTCGATGCCTATAAATCTGTGATGGAGAGTGAAGCGAACGTCGTCTTTCTGGCGACTCCCCCTGGTTTTCGACCGCAGCATTTCGAGGCAGCCGTTAATGCGGGCAAGCACGTCTTCATGGAGAAACCCGTTGCCACTGACTCACCGGGGGTCCGCCGAGTCCTCGAAGCTAATCAGCTTGCGAAAAAGAAAGGCCTCGCAGTGCACGTTGGTCTGCAGCGTAGACACGAGGTTCAATACCAGCAATGCATTGAAAAAATTCACCAAGGTGCGATTGGCGACCTGATATTTGCCCGTGCCTACTGGAATGGAGGTGGGGTGTGGGTTCGCCCACGGCAGAGCAACCAAACGGAATTGGGTTACCAATTACGAAACTGGTATTACTTTACCTGGCTGGGCGGAGATCACATCGACGAACAGCACATCCACAACCTCGACGTTATCAACTGGGTTGCCCAGAGCTATCCGATCGAAGCCCAAGGTGTGGGTGGACGTGAAGTACGGACAGGCCCCGACCATGGGCAAATTTTTGATCATCACATGATTGAGTACACCTACAAAAATGGCCTCAAACTTTTGAGCCAATGCCGACATATCCAGGGATGTTGGAACAGCATCAGCGAGCACGTGCATGGGACCAGCGGCGTGGCAGACATCAGCCGTTCGATCATCCGAGATCGTGAAGGCAGGAAACAGTGGGAAAGCGACAGCAAAGAGACGCGTGGTAAAGGATGCCAACAGGAACAGAACGCGTTGTTTGCAGCGTTGCGTGCAGGCAACTTGCCCAATGAAGGCGATTACGGTGCCTACAGCACGATGACGGCAATCATGGGTCGGATGGCTACCTACAGTGGAAAACGGGTAAAATGGAACGATGCGATCAACAGCGAAACGCGACTTGCGGAGACTGATGTGTTGGAGTCGCTTGAGGACTCTGCCCCAATTCAACCCAACGCGGACGGCCGATACTCGATCGCCGTCCCCGGTAACAAATCAACCATCGCCTAAACGGGCATCTGATCAAGACGATTGCGATTAGCGAGATAGAGCTGCCATATCATTCGGGTTGCTACACCTCGGTAGGGACGCCAAACCTCAGCGCGAGCCAACAGCTCTTCGGTACTTTCGTAGTTACCACCATCAAGTTCGTGCATTCCTTTTACAAGAGCCAGGTCCCCGAGAGGAATCACATCAGGGCGTGCAAGTGCCAGAAGCAGAAAGACATCAGCAGACCAATTACCAAATCCCAGGCGTTGAGTGATTTCTGTTCTGACCTGATCATCGGCCAAGTGACGCAACCTTCCGATCTGAAAACGCCGAGCCCCAACATCTGCGGCAAGCGCGGCGGCGTACCGCGATTTTTGTCGCGTGAATCCCAATTCCCGCATCGCCTCCTGCCCCAGGTCGGCCACCCGAGTCGCAGTGACACGCCCCTCACACGCAACTTCAAGACGCTTAAAAGTTGCCATCGCAGAAACGATCGACACCTGCTGTTCGAGCAGAACATGCACGAGCGTCGCAAAAGTGACTGGGCGTTTCCACAATGGAGGCGTCCCAAGACGCTCAAGCACATCGCCGAGAGCGGGATCGATCCGTACCAACTGGAGAGCTGCTCGCTTCAGCTCACTCGATTTCAACGTCCGTTGCATCACAGAAGACGATCGAGCTCTTCGGTTAACTCACCAAACCTCTTCAAGGTGGTAGCCACAGGCTCGGGGCTTGTCATGTCAACACCTGCCCCCTTCAAAAGATCTAATGGATCTTTGCTGCAACCACCACGAAGAAAGGTAAGGTAGTCGTCCAGTTCCTGTTCGCCACCTCCCAGAACCCGTCGTGACAGAGCGACCGCCGCACTCAGTCCAGTGGCGTACTTATAGACGTAGAAAGCGCGGTAGAAATGAGGAATCCGAAAACACTCCAGTTCCAAACACTTATCGATCACGAAGTTAGGACCAAAATAAGCCTCGAGCAAACCGCGATATACACTGCGGAAAGACTCGACCGTGAGCGGTTCACCGGCTTCCGCCATCTCATGCGTGACCTTTTCGAACTCAGCGAACATGGTCTGACGGACGACCGTTGCACGAAGACTGTCCAACTCGTTATTGATGAGGTATGCCCGCTCCTTATCGTCACTCGCATTCTTCAACAGGTGGTCCGTCAACAACTGTTCGTTGAAAGTGCTTGCGACTTCGGCAACAAAGATGGTGTAATTATAGTACTCAAAAGGCTGATTGGCCGCGGAATACCAACTGTGCATCGAATGACCAGCTTCATGTGTCAACGTAAATACATCGTTTAACACCTCTGGTTTGAAATTCATCAGTATGAACGGGTCACCAACGAATGATCCGCAACTGAACGCACCACTCTGTTTGCCGCGGTTCGGATAACGATCTGCCCACCGCCCGCGTAAACCTTTTTCCAATGTATCGGTGTACTCGCTGCCCAATGGTGCAAGCGACTCCAGCACCAACTCAACTGCATCATCCCATGTGTGACGTTTTTCAATATCACTTAGAATCGGAACATAAGTATCGTAGTGGTGCAGATCCTTGATTTCCATTTTCCGCTGACGAACATCCAGATAGTGGTGCACTTTGGGAAGCGCATCCCGGACTGCACCGATCAGGTTGTCATACACATCAACAGGAACATTGTCGGGGAACAACGCTGCATCTAGGCTACTGGAGTAATTACGGGCCTTTGCGTAGTAGACATCTCGTTGAATGCTGCCACAGAGGGTTGCGGACAGAGTATTTTCATGCACAGCAAACTGGCTGTAATACTGATCGAAAGCATTGCGTCTTACTTTTCGCTTCGGGCTAATGAGCAACTGACCAAAGGTCGCGTGCGACAGCTCGATGGCTCGTCCGTTATGGTCTTCAACTTCTCCAAATCGTAAGTCTGCATCATTAAGCTGGCGGAAGGCATTCCCC
>CAJXTM010000433.1 GCA_913061385.1 uncultured Rhodopirellula sp.
ACGAGATCAGCCTCGGTCTCGTGGGCTCGGAGATGTGTATAAGAGACAGACTTTCAGCAGTGGGAATCTGTTGATGGCAAATGAGGCTGCTCCGGTCGATGCCTCGGAAACTTGGCACAGCACTGCAGCGACCCAATTCAATTCTCCGGGCACCGTCGAAAACCGATTCATCTCAAGTTTTGTGTACCAGAGCAGCAGCTCAGACGCAGCTTTGGAATTTGTATTAGCTCCAGAGGGTTCCAATCTCACGACACTTGTTCAGACAGGAGACACGCAAGGTACCGACACCTTTGCGTTGGTGATCGAAACTCCATGTGAAGACTGCGCGACATCTCAGGCCATCGGCGTACGATTGGGTGAGCAACTGCAAACGATTGCGGTGCCTGACGACATTGGACTCGGATCAGGCGATCCAATCCAGGTCGTGATGATCTACGAAACGCTCACAAAAACAGTTTCGGTCACATTGAAGAATGCAGGTAATTCCTTTACCAGTGACGTGACGGATGTTGATTTGCTCAAACTTCTGGGAACTAACAGAGCCCAATTGGGTTTCGTAGCGCAAGGTAATGGTCAAGCTTCGAGCCAGACCATCAGCGGTTTCAATTTTGTTTATGGTGCGCCAACGATTGAAGCTTATGAATTGGAAATAACCTCGGGCCTACAAATTGGTGGAACCAATACGCCTGTCCGAATCCTTGTTCTGGGTGATGTTCGTGCTGCTGCTCCCAATGGTGTTTACCTAACACAAATTGATGGGAATCTCATGGTGGATTCGGTCAATAGCGAGGGTACCGTCCAACTTGCAGCTCCATTGGGTTCCGTTGCGGGTGCGGGTTCCTCTAATCCCGCAGATTCAAGTCTTCTATTGGGTGCCGAAGGAAGCGGTTCTGCTGATAACGTGGCGAGGGTTCAGGCGGGCCAGCTTCGGTTGAGCAGTTTGAATCACATCGGAGCAGTTGATACTGAGTTGGAGATCGGTGCTTCCAGTCTCGCAGCCACGACTGTGCTTGGTGACATTAATTTGGCCCAGTTCGGGAACCTGTCGGTTGACGGGGGAGTTCAGGCAGGTGGTGCTGTTCGCGTGACTGGCGACTCGCATATCGCGATCAGTTCGATAGTTCATGCCAATCAGGAAGTTGATTTGAGGTCCGAAGGTGGGGCAGGCAACTTGCATCTGCTGCCCGACGCACATTTTTTCTCGGCCAATGGTTTGCTCAACTTGTTTGCCGATGGTGCTGTGATTGCTGAGTTGGGATCCCGCCTTGAGAGCTCGGGTCATGTGACTGTTGCTACCGGTTCCGCCGCTCTGAACGCGGCAATTCCACATCGCATTCGGTTGCTCGGCTCCATCAACGGTGGCCGGCTTCAATTGACCTCTGGATCGGCGAATGATTCGGCGGAACTGTCCATTACAGATTTGAAAGGGATGGCTGGCAACCCGCTCGCTGTGACGATCAGTCAGTTTGAAACACTGCACCTTGACGATACGAGAGCGAGTTCTGGTCGAGCCTATGAAGCTTTGCAGGATCGCATTAATACCGATGTTGCAGAATTGCAGGTTGGTGAAGTGCGTTCTGTCGTCATGAATCTTGGTGCGGGTGATGATAGTTTCCAGTCCCAGGCATTGACTCTTTTGAGTTCGCTTGAAATGCATGGTAATGGCGGAGTTGATCATTTCGATCTGGCCGCTTTCGCTGGCGGTTCAGGCCTCGCAGTGATAGTGATGGGAGGAGAAAGTGACGATCAGCTGCATGTCGATGGTTTGGGAACTCCTGTCTGGATGGTCGACGGTACTGTGCATGCAGGTGATTTGCACATTGATCATGGTGATGTTGAAAAGGTGTTGCTGCAGAACGCGGTGGATGGTCTACCCGCGGAACAAATTGAGCAATTGGAGTTCGATGCACTCTCGTTCCCCGGGGACCGCCTGTTGCTTTTGGGGACTGCTGGTGATGATGACTGGTTCATGAGTTTGAGTCCCACCGGGATTCAAGTGGATGGCGTGTGGAATGAAACAGAGCACTTGCGGCGCAGTTTTGATGGAATCAACTATCGTGAAGTGGTCTTTGAGTTGTTGGCCGGAGACGACAGTTTGCTCGTTAATGGTGGGGGTAGCCATAGCGTGGTTGTTGATGGTGCCGAAGGTAACGACTGGATTTACGTTGACAAATCTGATGCGATGGTCACAGACTTACACGGTAATAATCACATCACAACGGGTACAGGTGCAGATGAAATCCACACAGGCTCAGGAAAAGATAAAATCAATGCGGGCGATGGACAGAATGTGATCCATGACGCTGGTGGCATGAATTGGATTGTGACTGGAATGCTTGATGACAGTATCTATCACGAGAATGCGGATGACTTCATCTCTGCATCCGACGGTATCAATAAAATCTGGTTGAATGGTGAGCTTCAAGGTTGGCACAACACAGAACTACAGACCGATGTTAACCGTGATTCAAATACAACTGCTTTGGATGTGCTTCTGATCATCAATAGGCTGGCCATTGTTGGCACTGTCGGTGAGGACGGTCGGTATTTCTTTGCAGGCTCTGCTGACAGCCTCAACAAGTTGTACGATGCGAATGCTGATGGATACATGTCAACTCTCGACTGCATTTTTGTGCTCAATGCATTGAGTCAAGCAGCGGATGGTGGCGAAGGAGAGATCAACCTGGAATTCGTGCCGCTCGATGGAATCGTGAATACCAAGCCGTCCACAGGTGTCAAAGATCAGCAAGCTGACGAGTGTTTTGCCAACTGGGATGAACAGGTGCCGCTTCTGATTGCACCACCGCAGAGTCAAAGTGATCTGCTTCAAGCATGGGAACATGAAGATATGCGTCGAATGGTAGAGCTGGAATCAATACTGGAGGACCTAGAGCAGTCGGCTGATGGGAAATTCGGGTTGGGGACACTGCAATCCAGTCTGATGCGAACGTCATGAGTCCACTGGGCAGCATGAGATAATTTCACCGGCTTTCGAACTTAGTAATGTGGAATTGCTGGTGGGAGTTTGAAATTAAATTAAATTGAATAGGTTTCCTTTGACTGACTTGAGGAGTTGCAGTCAGCCAATGTCCAAATGCGACGACGATTTCCAGCTAGTGAAGAGAACAAGGAGCGTTTGGTAGAGTGTTTTGTCTTGAGTTCATCGAGCTGTTCTTTATTGTGATTCAAGCATTGGAGTTTTTTGCGTTCTCCGCGTGATCGGCTCGAAACGTAGGGTGCTCAGTGGGGTTGGAAGAATGTAACCCCGCACGCTCGTGTTTTACGCTGTGCGTTTCTTTTCTCTAATTTCAATGTAATCAACTGGTTATGAATAAGTTGCTCTGTCTACACCTCCTTGCTCTCTTTTTAACCCTGGGTGACGCAGCCTTTGCCCAACGAGGATCTCGGGGAGGATCTCAGGGAGGATCTCGAGGAGGATTCGGCGGCGGTTCCGGGCAACGAATTGCGCCCGAGGACTTGAAGTTCGAGATGGGTGTTGCTGCGATTCCTGATTTGCAGATGTTTTCCAAATTGTCCTACAAGGGAACGGATGTCGGACGTGATCCCTACTTGGCAAATTTGCAGTACGTGAAGTTCGTGATCGAGAACCCCGAGTCTGACAACGCTGCCTTGTACTTCATGAACACCGGGAACTACCGGGCACATCCGCCGTACATGGGAATGGTAGGAATCAACAGTCGTAGCGTTATTCGGGGAGCCATTTCCTTCCAGCCTCGGATGAAAGATGCCACGGGCGGAACCGGATTATACGTATTTGATTTTCAGCCTAATGATGCTTTTTCTTTCGAGACAATCAAATATGTTCGGGACACACTGGTGAAGGGGGCCCCGTTCCTTAAGGACCAGTTGGCATATCATCCGCTGCGTGGTGGAATGGCCCGATACGAAGCCGATAAAGCGAAGTACGAAGCCTCTGATGTTGCCGTTCACCTCGATGCTGATTTATACGGCAATATTGGTTTTTTACCACTCAATGAGGCTGAGTCGTATGGTCGGCTTCGAGTGATGGGCAATGAGACACGATCTTCGCCACGCGATATCGTGATCTGCAAAACGTTACCAAACCAAATGCCTCGTGTGGCTGGGGTCATCTCTGCAGAACGTCAGACACCACTTTCGCACGTCAATCTTCGATGCGTACAAGATCGTGTTCCAAATGCCTTTGTTGCCAATGCGATGAATCAAGAAGCAATCAGTTCGCTGGTTGGAAAACTGGTCCGTTATTCTGTCACTTCAGACGGGTACTCTTTGAGTGAAGCTACCAAGCAAGAAGTAGATCAACATTTTAGTAACTCCCGACCAAGTGAACCTTTGCTGCCTTCAAGGGACCTTTCGATCACGGAAATCAAACCGTTGCAGGAGATCAGTTTTGAAAATGCCAATAGTGTCGGTGCGAAAGCGTCCAATCTGGCAACTATGCACACGTTTGGTTTTCCCGCAGGGATGATTCCCGATGGGTTTGTAGTTCCATTTGCGTTCTACGATGATTTCATGAAACGGAATGGACTCTACGCCAAGGTGGATGCCATGCTGAGTAATGCAGAGTTTCAGCAAGATCGTGCAGTGCAGCAGAGTATGCTGAAAGAACTTCGTGAACAGATTGAACAGGGAACCATTTCCGCACCGATGATGGCAGCTCTTGAAAAAGTTCAGAGTTCGTTTCCACCTGGATCCGCGATTCGGTGTCGCTCGAGCACGAACAATGAAGACTTAGCTGGGTTCAGTGGAGCAGGATTGTACGATTCTTTCACTCCTGTCTCTTATACACATCTCCGAGCCCACGAGACCGAGGCTGATCTC
>CAJXTM010000434.1 GCA_913061385.1 uncultured Rhodopirellula sp.
TCTACACGTAAGGAGTCGTCGGCAGCGTCAGATGTGTATAAGAGACAGGTACGTATTCCGTCCCGGAGACGCAAACGAAGTAGCTGAGTGCTATCGAACAGCAATGCACATGACGACACATCCAAGTGCGTTTGTATTGTCGCGGCAAAACATGGCTACGCTGGATCGGGAGAGGTACGCTCCGGCAAACTTGTCCAGCAAGGGAGGTTACATTCTCTCGGATTGCGATGGGACACCCGACACCATCTTGATGGGCAGCGGAAGCGAACTAGGCCTGTGCGTCGAAGCTGCCAATGCACTGACAGCGGACGGCATGAAGGTTCGCGTTGTAAGCATGCCGTGCCTTGATCTTTTTGCTGATCAATCGACCGAATACCAGCAGGAAGTGTTGCCAAACCACGTCACAAATCGTGTCGCCGTGGAAGCCGGCCTCCGCATGTCCTGGGACCGTTGGCTGGGACTCGCGGGTAAGTTCGTCGGCATGCATGGTTACGGTGCAAGCGGGCCGTACACCGAAGTCTACAAACACTTCAACATCACAGCCGAAGCAGTCGCTGCCGCCGCCAAAGCGTAGTCACAGCATGCGAACGTGCGGATTCCTACAAAGCGAACCAGAGTCTTTGCTGCAGCCAGCCTGCGTAAACAATGCAGCTAAAGATCGGGCTGGAAAGTGATTTCGCACGGAAAAGCTGCTAGCCCAGCGTCGAAACCGGCACGATTAACTGGCAAAACCACGGCTAGAGCGGACCTTGCCAGCACACAGAGCGCGGCATTCCCCCGCCTGTTTTGCCGTGTCGGCCCGTCGAGCAACTCTCTGGACATGCTCATTTTGACGTCGCATGCAGGTGTTCCCGGAGGCGTTTGACAGACTGCGAACGCGATTCCCGTCAAACGGGGGGGCCGAATCCCTGAGGGTGCACGCCTGCCAATTTGGAAGAGCGGCGACCAAGGCCGGGATGCTGTTTTTCAACAAACCCAATGATAGCAAAGACTTGCGAAACATTTTCAATCAATGGCACGGCGGTTGCTACAAAGGGACCAACATTGCAGTTGACTGCCAATCGTGCGCTGAATGTCCAGCTCAACCCTACAGATGCCAAATTGGCGTCGAGGGCAGCCTCGGCGGCTCAGACGCGATATTTTAATAAGACTGATAGACCTAAATTTCCCGCTCGCAGAGAGAGGTACTCCACCGATGGCAACTGCCACCAAGAAAAAGTCCAAGATTCGTCTTCAACCCATGGGCGAGCGAATCGTCGTCAAGCGAGTTGAGAGTGAAGAGACAACCGCTGGCGGAATCGTTCTTCCCGATTCGGCTCAAGAGAAGCCAGCACGGGGCACAGTTGTCGCCGTGGGCAGTGGACGTCTGCTTGACGATGGCTCACGTGCGGCAAGCCAACTGAGCAACGGCGATGTCGTTTTGTTCAGCAGTTACGCAGGAGAGCAGGTTGAGATCGACGATGTCGAGTACCTGCTAATGCGTGAAGACGACGTGCTGGCTGTCATCGGATAAAAACCGGCGACCGCACAGCAATTCTTGTCCCACTGACATTCACAACACAACTTAAGAAAAATCATGCCAAAGATTATTGCATTCGAACAAGAAGCCCGCGAAGCGATTCGCCGCGGCGTTTCCAAGCTAGCCCGCACAGTGAAAGTCACACTCGGCCCCAAGGGTCGCAACGTGATTCTTCAAAAGAGCTTCGGCAGCCCAACAGTCACGAAGGACGGCGTGACTGTTGCCAAAGAGATCGAACTCGAAGACGTCTACGAGAACATGGGCGCCCGCATGGTCCGCGAAGTCGCCAGCAAGACCAGCGATGTTGCTGGTGATGGAACCACGACCGCAACTGTCATGGCGGAGGCAATCTTCAATGAAGGCCTTAAGGCTGTGGTTGCCGGCGTGAATCCAATCCAGATGAAAAGTGGTATCGAGACTGCTGTCTCGGATCTCACTGAAAAACTGCACAAGATGGCGACCAAGGTCAAAGACCAAGAAGCCATGGCAAACGTGGCAACAATCGCCAGTAACAACGACCGCGAGATCGGCGACCTGTTGGCTGACGCCATGAGCAAAGTCGGTAAAGATGGTGTTATCACCGTCGATGAAGGCAAGAGCCTTCAAACCGAGCAGGAGTGGGTCGAGGGAATGCAGTTCGACCGTGGCTACCTTTCGCCATACTTCGTTACCGATCCAAGCTCGATGGAAACCGTCCTTGAGGACGCTTACATCCTGGTTTTCGAGAAGAAAATCAGCAACATCAAAGACATGGTCCCACTGCTTGAGAAAGTCGTGCAACAGGGCAAGCCTCTGCTGATCATCGCCGAGGATGTTGATGGCGAGGCACTTGCTACTCTCGTGATCAACCGACTTCGCGGAACCTTCACTGTTTGTGCTGTGAAGGCCCCTGGTTACGGCGATCGCCGCAAGGCCATGATGGAGGACATCGCGATCCTTACAGGCGGCCACGCAATCTTCGAGGCACTCGGTGTTAAACTCGAGAGCGTCGACTTACCACAACTGGGTAGTGCCAAGAAGATCATCATCGACAAGGACAACACCACCATCATCGAAGGTGGCGGAAAAACCGGTGACATCAAGGCACGCATTGACCAGATCCGTCGCGAAATCGAGAACAGCAGCAGCGACTACGATCGCGAAAAGCTGGAAGAGCGACTTGCGAAACTCGCCGGTGGCGTTGCAAAAGTGAACGTCGGTGCTGCGACCGAGAGCGAGATGAAAGAGAAAAAAGCTCGTGTTGAAGATGCACTGCACGCAACCCGTGCTGCTGTTGAAGAGGGAATCCTTCCAGGTGGTGGTGTAGCCCTGCTACGTGCTGCTGGCACAGCTAAGCCATCTGAGGAACTCAGCCAAGACCAACTCGTTGGTTACAACATCGTGCTGCGTTCTTGCCGTGCACCACTGACAATGATCGCCGAAAACGCTGGTCAGGACGGCGGCATCGTGTGCGAGAAAGTTCTCGGCATGAAGGGCAACGGCGGCTACAACGCGTTGACGGACACCTACGAGGACTTGGTCAAGTCAGGCGTCATCGACCCAACCAAGGTGACTCGCACCGCACTCGGAAACGCCGCCAGCGTTGCCACACTGCTGCTGACGAGCGATGCATTGGTTGCCGAAAAGCCTAAAGAGGGTGGTTCCAAAGGCACCGGTGGCGACCACGACATGTATTGATCCTGAACCGACAGGATAATTCAGATAGGAAGGCGGCCAACTTTGTTGGTCGCCTTTTTTTGTGAGCTAACGATCGCGTTGACACAACAAGCGATGGCGTGCATTCAAATCCCCAAGCATCGCCCCCACCCACCAGACATCATGCGACAAGAGAGCAGCCCACCCCGCGTACGTAGCAATCACTTCGATGATGAGCTTGAAACCTGATCAACCAAGAACAAAGCGGGCGATGTTGATATAAATCACAATGCCCAGAATATCAACGATACCTGCAACAAATGGATTACTCATCATTGCTGGATCGAGCCCCAGCCTCTTGAAAAGAATCGGCAGAGCACTGCCGCACAAGCAACCGCAGACGATAACAGACAACAAAGTCAGCGGAATTACCAAGGCATCTTTAAGGTTGGGGGCGATAAAGATCGCAACCAGCCAACCGATCAGAGAAAGAAAACCGCCCAGCGTGAGCGAGACCAGCACTTCACGGTACATGACTCGCGGCCAGTCGTGGAATTCCACTTCCCCGCTTGTCATGGCTGTAATGACGAGGGTTGCGGACTGACTTCCAGAGTTCCCACCGGCGCTGATGATCAGAGGAATGAACCAGACCAGCCAGGCAAACTTGTCCAACTCAACCTCGTAATGCCGCAACGCAAATGCGGTAAGCAGAGCCGCGAAGAACAGAATGGTCAACCAGATCCCACGTTTCCACGACAGGGTCCACAGCCCAATTCTCAAATATTCATCTTCCAGAGGCGCAACTGCAGCGATTCGCTGTGCATCCTCTGCTAATTCTTCACGGACGACATCGATGACGTCATCGTGAGTGATAATCCCTAATAACTGGCGACCACTATCGACTACAGGAATCGCCAACAAATTGTATTTCTCAACTGCTTGCGCAACAGTTTCCTGATCGTCATTGGCGAGGGCGACGACAAGATCTGATTCCATCATCTCGCCCAATTTCCGCGTTGGGCGTACGAGGGAAGAGACAAGCTGCCGAGTCGAAACGATTCCTCGGAGCAGGCGATTCTCATCCACGACATACAAATAGTAGATCGTTTCTAACTCGCTCGCCTGTCGTCCTAGTTCCTCGAGAGCCTCGCGAGCGGTCAGATTTTCGCTCAGCATGGCCACTTCGGTTGTCATCAATGCCCCTGCCGTGCCTTCTGGGTAGGACTGCAGACGTTGGATATCCCGTCGATCTTCCAGGGAAAGCAATGGCATGATCTGTTCGACACGGTCATCAGGCAATTCCTGAATCAGATCGACACGATCATCTGGTGGAATTTCTTCCACCAGTTCGGCAACCTGATCAGGTTGCTGCACCTCGAGCATCGCGACTTGCCGTTCTTCGGGGAAATACCCAAAAATTTCGGCTCGACGATCTGGCTCAGCAAACTGAAGCACCGACCAAACTTCGAGATCAGAAAGCCCCTCCATGAATTCGGCGGTGCGACCGGGATTCAAGGCCACACAGAATTCCGCCAGCTCACCCTGATTTTCATCGGCCAGCATCTCGCGCAATTCAGGGAGAAGTAGTGTATTGACCATCGTTGCACCGAATGCCTGTCTCTTATACACATCTCCGAGCCCACGAGACCGAGGCTGATCT
>CAJXTM010000435.1 GCA_913061385.1 uncultured Rhodopirellula sp.
CGCACAGGACAAAGCTGATGATGTGATGCGTGAGCATTGGTCGGTTGTAAAAGGGATTTTGACCTACGATGGTAAAGGCCAAAGTTTGTGTACGGACAAAGACTATGGTGACTTTGAAATGTATGTGGACTGGAAAATTCCTCCGGGAGCGGATTCGGGTATCTATCTTCGTGGGACACCGCAAATTCAAATTTGGGATCCGTGGGACCTGCGGATGCCCCCGGCGCAGGATGGGGAAAATGATCTCACGCCCGAACAATGGGTTGCCGCCTACAAGAACGGGCGCAACCTCGGGTCAGGTGGACTTTGGAACAACAAACGTTGGCGAAATTCACCAACGGTTCTCGCAGATAAGAAACCCGGCGAATGGAATCAGTTCCTAATCCGGATGGTCGGTGACAAAGTGACGATCTGGCTCAACGGAAAGAAAATTGTTGACCGCGTAGCGTTAGAGAACTACTGGGATAAAAGCGGCAGCGTTCCGCTCGTTCGGGCGGACCAGATCGAGTTGCAACACCATGGCAGTGCTCTGTATTTCAAAAACTTGTACCTGCGAGAATTGCCATACTAGTCGGCGGGCCTCTGTCGTAGAGGCCACTTTTCGATCAGTCTGAGATTCAATTTGAATGGTCTCGCGGTGCTAGTCGCGTAAGTATCACGGGATGTCGATCACGAGTGTTTTAACGTTTCCTTTCAAAGGGAACGGTTGCTCATATTTGCCTACAACGCCCTCTGAGTCACTGCCCACTTCAAGGGGTTCAAGTGGTTGGCTGGTCAGGGAGCCATCCATTTTGATGTCTACTACGGACTGGCCGTTGATACTGATGTTCAGTTTTCCTGCTTTTGTCAATTTTGTTGAAATGTTGACTGTGCCATCGACTGCAGTTTTGGTGTCGACGATTGTCTGCTGTCCGGATCGCGTGGTTGCAAATCGAAGTGTTCCCTGCTTGACATAGAGTGACCAGCCATGGTTTGAGCCACCTTGCGCGGCGAGGACTCCATCACCGGTCACATCCGCTGCGATGGTGATTTGGAAGCCTCGTTTCTGAAGGTAGGGTGCTTGGTCGCTATTCAGAGTTGCGCCGTGTTTCAGTTCGAAATGCTTTTGTTTGCGATTGTCGGATGGTGCCTTGGTGGAACGCGGGTTTAGTGGCAAAACGTTCGCACGCTCCGCATAGTCTTGCCACATTTGGGCCAGTTTCTTTGTCTGGAAGGGTTGTTTGACACTGAGGTCGTTTTGCTCGCTGCGATCCAAATTAATGTCATATAATTCCCACTCGCCTTGGGCACCCTTTGCAACCAGCTTGTATTTGCCGACACGGATGGCACGGTTGCCTTCATGTTCCCAGTAAATAGCTTCGCGAGTAATGGGCTTGTTCTGGAATAGTGGCGCAAGGCTGGTGCCTTCCATTGGTTTGATGGTTTGCCCATCGTGGAACTCTTTGGGGTAGTCTGCGGCAGCTATGTCGACAGCAGTCGCCATTAGGTCAATCAGGTGCCCAGGTGTCTCATCAAGTTGACCTCCTTGTTTGATCTTGTCAGGCCAATGGACAATTAGTGGTGTCGCGATTCCACCCTCATGCGTGTAGTGCTTGTACTCACGGAAGGGAGTGTTCGAGACGGTGGCCCAACCTCTTCCGTAGCCTATCGCGGTATCAGCTGGCCCAGCCATCGAACCTTTTCCAGTTCTCATTGCATAGCCGTCGCGTGTTTGCTTGGGGGTCATGTCAGGCTGCAGGTAGTCCGCGGCAAGGACATCGCGGTCCGGTGTCGCTGAACGTTCTCTGCCTGTACCGCCTCGACCGTACCCCTCTGCACAACCACCATTATCTTGGAAAAAACAGATGAGTGTGTTTTCAAATTGACCGGTGTCCTTGAGTGATTGCATGATACGACCGATACCTTGGTCCATGTTGTCAACCATGGCTGCGTACACTTCCATGTTGCGTTTATCCCATTCCCAGTGTTCTTTCTCTTTCCATCCATCTTCAATAGGCCAGTTCCGCGTGTTGCCGCGGTTGATCAAACCCAGTTCAAGCATTCGCTCATAGCGGGCGTTTCGGATTGCGTCGTAACCAGCGTCATACTTTCCTTCGTACTTTTTGATGTCTTTGTCGAGGGCATGCATGGGCCAGTGAGCAGCAGTGAAACTGACATACATGAAAAATGGCTGGTCATCCGACTCGAAGTGATGCTCTCGGATGAAACGTACAGCGTGGTCGGCAATCGCATCGGTGTAATAATATTCTCCATTTGCCATTTGTTTCGGTTGGTACTCTGGGTCAGCAAAGGGTGAGATAAAGGTATTGTCACGGGTGAGCGTATTGGGGTCGAAAAAGCTGCCTGCACCATGGATGGTTCCGTAAAAGCGATCAAAGCCGCGTTGTAGGGGCCAGTTGTGTTTGTCGGATTCCGTCTTTGGATTGACGGCTTGGGTGACGTGCCATTTACCTGATAGATAAGAACGATAGCCAGCTGACTGGAGGACCTCTGGAATCGTCACGCTCTGTCGATTCAGTTCGCCGCGGTATCCATCATGACCGCGGTCATTCATCATGTGGCCAATGCCTGCTTGATGGGGATACAGACCCGTCAACAAACTGGCTCGTGTGGGGCAACAGCGTCCGGTGTTGTAAAACTGAGTGAAGCGGATTCCGTCATCTGCCAGCGAATTCAAGTTCGGTGTTTTGATTTCACTGCCATAACATCCAATGTCCGAATAACCCATGTCGTCCGACATGATGTAAATGATGTTTGGCTTATCCGCAGCCTTTGCAGCGGGTGGATTGCATGCGTTGACCGATAGAAACAGGGTCGCCAAAGCGATGGTAAGCCAGCAATTGGCCACACGAATGTGAAACAAAGTCATTGAAGCCTTTCGAAACGAGTGGCGACTGAAAGTCACCTAGGATTAAAAAAATGTGGCGATTGGGGTCGCTGCGGAGAGCGGGATTGAGCGGCAATGGTTGCCGCTGTTGATCATTTTTACCAGTGCTGGGGTGCCTGCCGCGAGCTCATATTCTAGCGAGCAGATTCTCCCGAGGTAAAACATTTCAATGACCGTTACATTTGAACGACACCGTTCACTCATTCTTTACATTAATGGGGCATGCTTGAAATGCCGGTTGGTCTGAATGAGAAAGAGTGGATTGGATGATTTACCGGTAAAATAGCATTTGTGGCAATTTGGCGACTGCAGTGCCAGCAGACGCCAGCGGTGTGATATTTAACTAGATGCCAAGTGACCTCTTCGAGGTGTGTTCCTTGTAAGTGCGTAATCTTGGCAGCTTGACGATAGCATTTGAGGTGTTGGAATCGTGAGTAAAATAAAAGAGCAGATGGTTCGACGTATATATTTACTGCTGTGTGCCGGGGGCTTGTGGTTTGTCAGTGCAGACATCACACGTTCGCATGATGCATTGGCTGCAGGTGGCAGTTTGACGGTTTCAGTTCGCGATGAAGCCGACGACAAACCGGTGATCACGCGAATGGTGATTCAACGATCAGATGCACCTGGCAGGCGGGTAGCAGTTAGGAAAACCTTTCCTGCCGGTGTCGGTTTGGTTTTGGACCGTTCCGCTGTGCTGTCACTACCAGATGGACCATATCGTTTCAGCATGATTCGGGGGCCCGAGTATCGAATCATTACAGGTGATTTTGCCTTGGAACGCACCAGCCTCGATGACCATTCAGTGGAACTTCCACGGATGGTGGAAATGTTGCAGGAAGGGTGGACCAGTGGTGACTGTTGTGTACCCGCTTCGCCATACAGTTTGCCACTGCGGATGGCGTCCGAAGATCTGCACTTGGCGACTGTCTTGGGCCACATGGACGCGAAGCCCATTGCTGGGCGGGGTGATGATGAACCACCCGAAAATGATCCGTCTTGGATTAATGAAAACGCGACGCATCACGGCGGGCTGGTGTTCTACCAGAACGGGGTGAAGTCTGGACTGAGTGACGTAGAAAATGCGGTGGATGCTGAGGATGTTTTACCAGAAGGAGTCGAAAGCAGTTCTTCCATCCCTGTCGAGCGAATGGTCCAATTGGGAAGCCAAGGTGGAGTGAAAATCGCGATTGAAAATCCGTTTGCATGGCAAGTTCCTGTATGGCTTGCCAGTGGGCAGGTAGATGGATTTTTTCTGCTTGGAGATTGGTTAAGGCTGGATCGAAGGGTTTTGTCCATCACCGACGGAAGGGGGCCGCAAGGTTTGAGTACGGGAGGCAACAAAGCCGTTGGCCGCTGGGCAGAAAAAATCTATTGGAATCTGCTGGATGCTGGCTTCAGGATCCCCCCTTTGGCTGGAACCGGAGATCAGGGGCGGCAGACGCCTGTTGGATACAACCGCCTCTACGTCGGTAAGCCACCACGGAATTACAATGGAGGACCACCAAAAGCAACTCGAGTTGTGTCTGAACTGGAATGGTGGAATGCAGCATGGAAGGGCCAGAGCGTTGCTACGAATGGTCCGTTGTTGCGCCCCATGTTGGGGGGGCAATTGCCCGGGCATGTTTTCAAAGCTCGAGCTGGAGAAGTCTTAGAGTTGCAGGCGGAATTGCAGTTGGCCGTGCGTGACCCTGTCGAATACCTCGAAGTCATTCACAATGGTAAAGTGCATTACAGTGCACGGCTCGATGAGTTTGCAAAAGCAGGTGGCATGCTTCCCCCCGTAAACGCCAAGGAAAGTGGTTGGGTCACAATACGGGTTGTGACCCTTTACGAAGATCATTTTCGGGCGGCCATGAGTGCGCCATGGTACCTGTCTCTTATACACATCTGACGCTGCCGACGACTCCTTACGTGTAGA
>CAJXTM010000436.1 GCA_913061385.1 uncultured Rhodopirellula sp.
ACGAGATCAGCCTCGGTCTCGTGGGCTCGGAGATGTGTATAAGAGACAGACTGGGTGGTACAGGCTTTCAACAGTGACATGCCGTACAGTCAATTCATTGTCGAGCAGATCGCCGGTGACGAAATTGAGACGCGAACGAAGCAGTCGGTCATTGCGACGGGCTTCCTGCGTCTCGGGACTTGGAACGATGAACCGAACGATCGTCTGGATTATCAATACGAGCGTTTGGAAGACCTCGTTCACACCACTTCGTCGGCGTTCTTTGGCCTAACGGTCAAGTGTGCTCGCTGTCATTCCCACAAGTTTGATGCAATCACTCAAACAGATTACTACCGTATGGCTTCGGTTTTCTGGGCTGGACCATTACTGACAGGCGGCAAGCAACTTGGTGGCCCCACGGCAGAGCAGGTTGGTTTTGATGATGTGCTTGCGTGGACTGACACGGGGCCGAAACCCAAGCCGTTGCACCGATTGGAAAATGGTGAACGAGATCAACCGCTTGAGGAAGTGGTGCCTGGATCGCTTTCGTTCATTCCCTCACTGGAACGTCTGTTCGTATCGCCTCCGGGAGATTCGAAAACATCGCATCGCCGACGGCAACTCGCAGAGTGGATCTCGGATCCACAGCATCCACTGACATCCCGTGTGCTGGTCAATCGATTGTGGCAGCACCACTTTGGGCAAGCCATTGTGAGAACACCCAACAATTTTGGTTTCTTAGCAGATCCACCCACGCATCCAAAGTTACTTGATTGGTTGGCATCGGAATTTGACGCTGGCGGACGTCGGATGAAATCGATTCACCGGTTAATCCTTACTTCTCAGACGTGGCAGCAAAGTGTGCATCATCCGCAAGCAAGTGAGCTTGAACGGATGGACTCAACGAATCGGTTGTGGTGGCATGCTGAACGCCGCCGACTTGATGCCGAGGCAATGAGGGATTCGTTGCTGTCCGTTACTGGTGAACTCGATTTGAAGCCGGGCGGGGCGGGGTATAAGGCCACGATCAACTCGGAAGCACTGGAAGGGCTATCCCGTAAATCGACGGCATGGCAGGCTTCTCCCGTGGAATCCCAAAACCGCAGAAGCCTGTACATGCATCTGAAACGTGGGTTGTTGCCGCCCATGATGACAACGTTTGATTTGAGTGAGCCCACTCTGTCTTGTGGTCAGAGAAATGTCACGATTGTGCCAACTCAGGCTTTGGCTCTCCTGAATAATCAATTTGTGCACGACCGTAGCGAGCAACTGGCGACCGTGATTCAAAAGTCAGCCACGGATGTTCGTGAACAAGTGCAACTGGCGTGGCGCTCGGTTTTGAAACGTGAGCCAACTACCGCCGAACTTCAGCGGTCGCTTAAGCATGTTGTAATTCAAGCCAAAGCGTTCGCTGAATCGGATGAGGGTGGTCCATTGCAAGAAGACCGAAACGATGTTTTTCGGCGGACGAGCGATTCTCTTGTTCTTAATCTGAACGCGGCAAACGCAGTGTTGTCTCTTGGGAATGGATTGTCTGTTGAGTCAATTCCAGACATGTCGGGTCACAATCATCACGCAACGCAGTCAGGATTTGACGCTCAGCCAACGCTGCTCGCGAATGGTATTGGGGGTAAGCCTGTGCTGCAGTTTGATGGCAGCGGACAGTTCTTGACGCTGGCAGGTCAAATTCTTGCTGAACCATTATGCACGATCATCTGCGTTGTTCGTGATGGCGGTGGATCGGGGCATCGGACACTCTTTTCGAACTGGAATGGCCGTGCTGGGAATTCAACATCATCCTTGTTTCTTGGGTTGACGGCTGAAAGTACCGTTCGTTTCAGCGATGCATTCGGTTCCGCTGGTCAAGTGTCGGATCGTACCAAACCATTTGTTTTGACAGGTATCAATCAAGCAGGATCTGCATCTGTGTTTCAAAATGGCCGGTTGCTAAAAACAACCAGTCAACTGGCGAAGCGTCAGCTTGATACTCCTTGGGTCATAGGGCAGCAGGGGAACATCAATGGTGAGTTCTGGAAGGGAAGTATTGCCGAAATACGGGTCTACGATCGGGCCCTGACAAATCGGGAGTTGAGATCAGTGGAAACGCAAGTCGCAGAAAATTATGGTATTTTGATGCATTCTGCTGATCCGCCAGGAAAAGCTGATTCCAAGTTTCTGGCTTTGGCCTCCCTGTGTCATGTGCTGATGAATTCCAATGAGTTTCTGTTTGTAGATTGAGGCAATGTATGAATCGCAAACGACGGTTCCCCTGCGGGCTGACACGCCGTGAAGCGGTCTGGAAGATGGGGTGTGGATTCACTGGTGTTGCTCTTGCGGATTTACTAGCGAGAGAAGGTTTCATTACCTCAAATGTTAATGCCGCGGAAGCTCGCGATACCAATCCAATCGCGGCAAAGAAAGGACATCTTAAGCCACGGGCAAAGTCTTGCATCTTCCTGACGATGAATGGAGCGCCTTCTCAGGTCGACACGTTCGACTATAAGCCGGAACTTGAAAAATATGCAGGGAAACAACTGCCTGCGGACAAGTCTTACATCAACTCTGGCGGCCGCAAAGTTGGATTTCTGACTCCCGCTTGGCGTCCATTCAAGCCCGGGGGTGACAGTGGTTTGCTTGTTTCGGACTACTTTCCAAATGTGCGCAAGCATGCTGATAAATTGTGTGTTCTGAATTCCTGTCACACAGACAGTCACGCTCATGGTTCAGCTCTGGTCGCAATGAACACAGGCAAGACCCAGATTGGTCGTCCGTCGTTGGGCAGTTGGTCGGTTTATGGATTAGGTACAGAGAATGAAAGTTTGCCAGGTTATGTGGTGATGCTCGATAAGCGTGGGGGGCCAATCAGCGGTCAGCCGAATTGGGCGAGCGGCTTCATGCCTGCGACCTATTCAGGAACTCTGTTTCGCCCGGCAGGTGATCCGATTCTGGATCTAAGTGGCCCGAAGCATCTGTCACGCAAGGCACAGCGTGAACAACTTGACTTCCTTGCCGAAATTAACCAACGGCACCTCGCTGAGCATGGCGGTGGTAGTGATCTGGCGGCCAGAATCAACAGTTACGAACTTGCTTATCGGATGCAGTCGGCAACTCCTGAAGCGGTCGACCTGTCTGAGGAGACAAGTGAGACGCTTGACATGTATGGCGTTGGAAAACAGCCGACTGATGAATACGGACGTAATTGTCTAATTGCACGGCGTCTTGTCGAGCGTGGAGTTCGATTCATCCAGCTGTACTCTGGTGGAGGTCATTTAGAGGAAACTTGGGATGCTCATGCCGGAATCGAATCCAATCATGGGCAGCACGCCCCAGAGGTTGACCAGCCAATCGCTGCCCTGCTGGAAGATCTTGAACGTCGATCACTTTTGGATGAAACACTTGTTATCTGGGGTGGTGAATTCGGTCGGATGCCGTTCAGCGAAGGGCAGAACGCACCCGGTCGGAATCACAATCCTTACGGCTTTTCAATGTGGATGGCCGGCGGTGGTGTCAAAGGTGGCATGAACTACGGAAAGACGGATGAGCTGGGTTTTGAAGCAGTGGAGAACAAAGTTCATTTGCACGATCTGCACGCAACGATCCTGCACATCATGGGACTCGATCACGAGTTGCTCACTTACTTTCATCAGGGGCGGCAAGAGAGTCTGACTGATGTGCACGGTCGGGTGATCAGCGATATTCTGGCTTGAACAAGTCACGCTGCTTGCGTGTTAGTATCATCTGCGAAGGTGGAATGTCTGAGCTTCTGGAAATGAGCTCAGGAATGGCTCTGCGGGCACAGGCCTGTGTGGACTTTGGACTGGCTGCATTTCGAGTTTGGAGCATCTCTAGAGCCTGTTTGCAGTTTGGTAACGTGACCTCGCGTGCAAACTGTGACATGCAGGCCGCGTTTGACAGATGGGGCCTGGAAATGGCAGCCTTATAGTACTGCTGTTTTTGGGATTGAGTTCTTACAAGATTGCAGCTGATGAACGAAATGTCCAGCATTTTCTGATCCATGCCTTCTTATGTCGGTTCGCCACTCACTCAGCGTGGTATCGCGAGTGATGCATTCAGCAGCGGTTAGGCAGCTGTGGCAGGAATGATTCCAATGATGTTTCCATTCTTATCGCACAAGAAAAGAAACTTGCTGTTGGCTACTGCTGGTTTAATCGTATGCATGACTGTTCCACCGCTGTAGAGGGGCGTGATGTCGTCATCCATGACAGTAAGTTTCTGAATACTAGCGTTACCCTGCTGGCGGGAAAGTGAAGTTGATCACCACTACGGAACCTTATTCGAACCTAAGCCCCGGTTTGGCTGTCGTTTCCCTGCAATCGTTATTAAACAAGTCGATTCATCAGCGAATCGCGCTAGTGGAACGAGTTCTCGTTCGAACGGGACACCTGGTTCGTCATTGCCATTCGATGAATGTTTGTGTTGTATTGTGAGTTGACCATTCCCTAACGATCAACGCTGGCAAGCATGATCACCAATGACTCAATCAAGGTGGTGAGGGCCGATCCCTCTTTTGTATCGCGATTACTTCACATGTGGTGACATGAACTTGCAGTCATACGCTGCGTATTGTCTCCACGGTTGAACTGGTTTTACCGAGTCGAGAAGCATTCATGGGCAAGGTGATCATCAACAGCCGTCGCATGTTCAGAGTCTTGATTTGGTCTGGCGATATCAAACAAGGGGCTCCCGTCCTGCATCCTTCTCAGCCTGCATCCAACGCATATCAGTCACGCACTTTGTGATAAAGCCGATTGATGCCTGTCTCTTATACACATCTCCGAGCCCACGAGACCGAGGCTGATCTC
>CAJXTM010000437.1 GCA_913061385.1 uncultured Rhodopirellula sp.
CGAGATCAGCCTCGGTCTCGTGGGCTCGGAGATGTGTATAAGAGACAGGCCTATTGTCCTGCGGCTAGAGCTCGATGCAACAAATGGGACCTACAGGATTCTATCCCGCAAGACAGCTGACAGTGGCTTTCTAAAGCATGGGGCAGGAAAGATCGGTCCCTCGCGGCCCGCAAGATACTTGCGACTCAGTGTGGAGGGAAACTTCACAGACAACGATGAAGTGGTAAAAATCGAGTCGCTGAAAGTAAACTGTCGATCAGAGAAGCAGGGACGTAAATGAGTTGCTCTACCACAGCCACTCAAGTGTTGTGAGAGTGGATGAGGGCTGGCCTTCGGCAATACCGCATGGGATTATCACTCGGTAAGAATCCATCCTTTAAGACGATTGAAACAGCCTGCGATTTCTTTCACCAACCCCACCCCCGCTGATTCACCATGACGCGTTTGCTTGCAACTATTCTGTTAACCATCCTTGTTCCAACTATTGCATGGACACAGGAAAAACCCGACCTCGACAGTAAAGATCCCAAACACATAACGGCCACTGATCAGAGCGATGCACCAACCAGCATAAAGCCAGGAATCAACAGTAATTTCATTGATCCGGAATTGAACGTCGATGACTGGATTGCGAGGTTCGAGGTTGAAAGTCGCGAGGTCTACCAAGCCCGACGTGAAATTCTGAAAGCGATGGCGATTCAACCAGAATCACGCGTCGCTGACATAGGCGCAGGCACAGGGTTTTTCACCCTATTAATGAGTAAGGCAGTCGGGGAAAAAGGCTGGAGCTATGCAGTAGAAATCTCACCCAAGTTCACCCAGCATCTGACTGTTTTATTCCAAGAGCGCAAGCTGAAAAACACAACGACTGTATTTTGCAATGATCGTTCTATTTGCCTGCCACCCAGCAGCATTGACCTCGCTTTCATTTGCGACGTTTACCACCATTTCGAATTTCCAAAGCAAACGATGGAATCAATTCATCAGGCACTCGCCGATGGTGGACGGGTTATTCTGATTGACTTTGAACGCATCCCTGGCACATCTCGCGATTGGACGATTGGCCATGTGCGGGCGGGAAAACAGACATTCATCGATGAAGTCCAAGACGCGGGTTTCGAGTTGATCAGGGAACGGAAAATCACAGGGTTCAAAGAGAACTACTTTCTTGAGTTCCGCAAAATGCCACGGGCAAGTTCAACTAGCGGGCGTTAACAGCCCTCGCCTGCCAGCAACAACCATTGTCGCGGACGTGATTCCACGCAACCATTCAGCGTCATCGCCGCTCAAATAACCCTTCAGGAAAAATCGCTTGTTTGCCCCAAAACGCTCACTGGACATTGCCTCAGCGACAACTTTGGTAGCTGCCAGCATGATCGGCGTAGGGGTCTACACGACAAGTGGATACACGCTTGCTGCATTAGGCAACTCCAGTCTCGTCGTCACCGCGTGGGTTGTAGGTGGGATGATTGCTCTCTGCGGTGCGATTGGTTATTCATCGCTGGCCGCGAGATTTACAGAATCAGGTGGCGAGTATCTGTTCCTGAGCAAAACGTTGCACCCTGTCGCCGGTCTGATGGCGGGTTGGGTCTCCTTGCTGGCTGGATTTACCGGCGCAATTGCGATAGCGGCACTCGGTCTGGAAAGCTATCTCGCGCCGCTACTCAACCAAGAGAACCTACCTGCTGGCAGCATTGCAATCCCGACAGTATTGCTGGTTGCAATCATGCACACGATTGGAGTTCGGTCTGCTGCACGGATACAGGATTTTTTTGTCGTCATAAAAATGCTATTGATCGCGGTTTTCATCATTTACGCGATCATGCAACTATCTCATTGGTCTGGCGGAACAACCGACACCCGTCCGGTCGCATCAACCGGATCAGCGAGCTTCTTCGAATTTGCGAAACAACTGGTTTACATCTCATTCAGTTACGCAGGCTTCAATGCGGCCATCTACATTTCAAGTGAGATTCAGTCCCCTGCCCGAAATGTTCCACGGGCGATGATTGGTGGCACGTTTCTGGTCACATTGATCTACATCACGTTGAATGTAATTTTCGTGTACGCGCCAACCGGAACAGTGGCTACAGCCCCCGGGAATATTGCGGAGATTGCAGCAACAGCGGCCACGACTGTCGGCGGCCCAACTTTTGCCACGGCGGTCCGAATCATCATCTGCCTCTCGCTGTTCACATCGGTATCAGCCATGTTAATGACAGGCCCCCGCGTGTATGCAAAGATGGCGGATGATGGATTTTTGCCCCGCTTTTTTCAGTTCAAGACAAAAACTCCTGTTGTGGCGATCTGGTTTCAAGCGGTCTTCGCCATCACTGTCATTTCACTTACCACGATCAGTGACTTGTTAGGCTATCTGGGGTTGACCCTCTCTTTGTGCTCCGCCCTGACCGTCTCGATGATTTTCCTGCCTCGAATGAAAGATGGCAGCGTCAAACTTCCACTGCTTGGAATCCCTGCTGCTGTTTACGTTACAGCAACACTGTTTCTGGCGGTCTTGTATGGAATCAACGACCCCAAGCAGGGAATCGCCAGTGCCGTCACCTTGATCATTGGCCTGATCCTTTATCCGTGGTTTCAACACAGAATTTCGTCATCTGCAGATCACGCCCAAACCATCGACACAGAACAGCAGCAAGACAAATCTGGCAGTTAATGGATCAGGTGCTCAACCTCATACCGCGTTTGGTGCGTCGACTGCAGCACTTCTTGTATTTCTTACTGCTTCCACAAGGACAAGGGCTATTTCTTCCAACCCTGCGAGCTCGTGGCTTGACCGCTGAAAGGAAGCTTCGTGTGTCCTGATGGTACATCTTCCGCATCATGCTGTAGACTTCTGGATGGCGTTGTTGCAGAAGTTCAGGGGCTTCAAAAAAGTATTCACTCAGGACTGCAAAATACTCTGCCTCATTGGTATAGGCATAGTCATCAATTTCCTCACGAGCGCGTGGGTCACGTTTCAATTCCTCCGCGACCCAACCGATCCACGGTGCAGCCGCATCACCGGCGACTCTATTTGGCAAACCGTCAACAGATCCATCTGCCTTGTCAACAAGGTGTGCAAACTCGTGAATTCCCACGTTACGTTTGTCATTATGATTTTGAAATCCTGAGACCAAGTCAGGCTTGGAAAGAATCATGACTCCACTAAGATGATTCACCCCAATCATCCCAAGTGTATTTCGGCTGACCCCCTGATCCGTTTGATACTCCTCGTTGAAGGCACCGGGATAAATCAGAATTTCGCCAAGACCAGAATATTCCCAATCCTCAAATCCAAAGATTGGAATCACGGCGCTTGCTGCAACCAAAACATGCGTCACGTCATCAACATCAGTGCGTATACCCGTGACAGGGACTTCATCAATAAAAACCTTGACCAGATTTCGGAATCGTTCTCGACCCGCTTCATCCAACGCCTGATAAAAGACGACATGGCTCTGCAAAACCTCGAGCCAATCTTCGGGAAGAGGTTCAGCAACGACTTTGATTCTTCGCAGTGTTCGACGACGCAGAAGATGATAGACACACCAGGCCAAGGGCAGAGCAAATAAAGCCAACGGCCACTTCAACGCCAGCAAGATAATGACGACTGCCACCACTCCCGAACAAATCACCGCGTGACGTTGATTGCTGCGATTCTTCTCTTCATTAATAAGCATGATGCCCCCTTTGTCTAAATTTCAGTATTCCTACTTCGGCTGCAAATCACCGATCGATATTTTCTTGTCGATGCGGATGCCACCCTCCATGTCCTTCACTTCCAGCGTGACGGTGGGCTGGTTACGATTCCAGTCGATACGAACCACCCCGTAGTTTTCTCGATGGTAAGTTCTGTCATCGGAACGAAATGCATTTTCGGTTGGCGTGCCGCGAGGATGAATCTGGTTGAAACTGCTGGAGGTGAGTTCATAAATGGGGTAGGGCACCTTTTCGGTACAGCAGGACAACTCTGCCCAATGACGATCCCCACTCAAAAGCACGACACCAGCGGCTTTGGTTTGGTCGACCAAGCGGATCAATCTCTGGCGTTCCAGAGGTAAATTACCCCACGCTTCTTGACCTCGCGGTTCGGGAACCAATTGAATGCTTGTACCAATCAAGCGAACTTCTGCAGGTTTTTTCAACTGCTGCTCTAGCCATTTCCACTGAGCTTCACCCAGCATTGTTTTGGCAGGGGAATCATCAGGGAGATACGGACCGCCGACCCTTCTCTCTCCTTTTTTAAGTGGAGATCGAAAGTATCTCGTATCGAGCATGATCACTTGGACGCGTTTTCCCTCGGGACCAAAAATCTTTGCATCATAAACACCGGGCCGGTTTCGACTCGAAGACTGAGGTGGCACATTCCAGAAACGCATGAATTCTTTCTCTGACGCCTCCTTTTGTGGATAATCTGCCCCGCCGTCATTGACTCCAAAATCGTGGTCATCCCACGTCGCCATGATGGGGAACTCAGATCTTAGTCTGCGGAAATCAGTGTTGGATTCGAGGCGATCATACTTCGCTCTCATCTCAGTCATATCTTCCGTGTCGGCATAGATATTATCTCCGAGGAACAGAATCAGATCAGGAAATTCACCTGCCATGGTGTAGAAAATTGGTGTCGGTAAATCCTGTTGGATACAGGAACCAAACACGACTTTGTGAAGAACCTGATTCGAACCCGGCAGGTCTGCGGATGTGTTAGCAGGAGTTAAAAAGAACACGATCAAAAATCCAAGCAGGAGAGGGGCAGCTGTCTCTTATACACATCTCCGAGCCCACGAGACCGAGGCTGA
>CAJXTM010000438.1 GCA_913061385.1 uncultured Rhodopirellula sp.
GAAGGACATCGTTTAGAAGAGGTTGCAACGCCGGCAGCATTCGAAGAACACCCTGAACTAGTTCACAAATTTTACAACGCACGCCGACGACACCTGCTTCAAAAAGAAGTCCTGCCCAACGCGGCACACCTTGCGCTGGCCGAGCATGAGGAAAGTCATGAGGATGAATTTCTGTTGATTACCCAAAACGTCGACCACCTTCACTTTGTTGCAGGCAGTAAAAACGTTCTGCCGATGCATGGTCAACTAATGGAAGCCAGATGCACTGAAACAGGCAAGGTCATTCCATGGCAGCGCGACCTCAGCATCCATACTCAAGACCCGGACGTACCAACACGCATAGGTCATTTGCGACCGAATGTGGTTTGGTTTGGAGAGATGCCACATGGGTTGGAAAAGATCCAACAGGCAGCCCAAAACGCTGACGTTTTCCTTGCAATCGGAACCTCAGCAGTGGTCTACCCCGCAGCAGGTATCGTTCAGGCAACACCAGCAACCTGCCAACGAGTAGAGATCAATCTCGAATCGACGCCTCAATCCGATCTATTCACCGAAACGATTCGAGGTAACGCGTCGACGGAAGTCCCAAAGTTTTTAACCCGACTGCGCTCGCAGAAAAACGAATCGCGTTAGACCAGATCGAAAGAGTGCCACCCGCAGCCCCGGTGGAACTGGAGTGTTCAGCGAACCGCATTCGCGGAGCACGAATCGCTCTGAAGTTATCACTTAGAAGTGGTGACTAATCAGCAAGCATAAGCGTCATTGAATTACGTCCGGCATGGACTCAATACTCAAACGATTCTTCATCGCCAATTGCAACTTCTTGACGGTCGCGAAAGATTTCCCGGGAATGATGGGATTGATAACGTGAACCAGAAGGTCCTGATACAATCACTTTCCCAGCTGGCGTGGGTTCAATAATACGCATGACTTGGCCACCAACTTGGGGGACTTCCATCGGATGAGAGTGGGTCGTTGTCCCCTGACATCCAGTGCAGCCACCGTCACAGGAATCGCATCCTGACTGAACTTCGTCGCAACCGCCGCCACATCCCGCGGCTCCGCATCCATCACATCCAGCAGGAGAGGATCGATAGCCCCACAAACTCGGAAAACCACCGAAGACAGATCGGCACTTGCCACAGGATTGCCCGTTGTAGTTTCCGCAGCTGTCGCAGGGATCACATCGGTCCGCTGGATGGTTGATCCACGGGTCAATGTAGAGCTCTCCACAGCCATCACACTGATCGCATCCCGCACACGTACTGCCAAATGACAGAGGGCCACCGGCTCCGTTGGGACAAATCATGGGTCGCGTGCAGCAACCAGTAAAACAGATCAGGGCTGCAAAAAGCGATGCAAACCCAATTCGATATGCCAATGACATGATCATTACTCCCCCGTGATTGATCGTCCGTTAACAGAATCGTTATCGACGACGCAAACAGAAAAGTTGAATATTTCTACTCAATCGTTAAAAATTGAATAACCACTCACTAGCACCGCGAAACTCTCAGCCCACGCTTCCCAATGCCAAATATCATTCGCAAACTCCCTTCATACACATGCAAATCTCTTGGCCACTGGAGCTGGCAGGCCACATTGCTTTTTCTCGCGTTCCAAGCATTGGGCCCTTTTGAAACTCACCTCTGTCACGCTATATCAGACACAAACTTGCCCAACATCATCGTGATTTTCACTGATGACCAAGGGATGCACGATGTCAGTTGCTACGGAAGCGAGATCGCGACCCCCGAAATCGACAAACTAGCAAAGGAGGGAATGCAGTTCACGCAATTCTATGCTGCAAGCAGCATTTGCACTCCATCAAGATATGGGCTGCTGACAGGACGTTATCCGCATCGCTCGCAAGACAATCTGATTGGGGCGTTGATGTTCCTGGAAGAACACGATCAGCATCGAGGCATTCGAAAAAACGAAGCGACTTATGTCGAGCGGCTCAACAGAGTGGGTTACCAAACCGCATTGGTCGGCAAATGGCACCTAGGCCATGGGAGTCATGAATTCTGGCCAACGAAACACGGATTCGATTCTTTTTTTGGTCACACCGGAGGATGCGTCGACTTTTTCACGCTCGATTACAGCAATCGCCCAGACTGGTATCGCAATCGACAACTTGTCGATACCGACGGATACGCAACTGACGTGATCACGGACGAAGCAATTAAAATCCTTAATGACTCGCGACAGAATGACCAACCTCTATACCTCCATGTTGCGTACAACGCGCCCCATTTCGGGAAAGCTTGGAACCAAGCGAAACAAGCGCCCGAAAACGTCATGCAACCCAAGCCCAATGATTTAAAAAAGATAACCGACATCGAAGACCCATTACGTAAAGCGTTTGCGGCCAAAGTCATTGGCATGGATGAATGCATCGGGAAACTAATGGCGGAAGTAGAGCGGCTTGGCATGAGCGAGAACACTCTAGTCATCTTCATGACCGATCATGGTGGAGATCCAAAATACGGGGGATCGAACCTGCCTTTTCGTGGTGGAAAAGCGACTCTCTTCGAAGGCGGCATACGAGTCCCCTGCATTGCAAGATGGCCGAACAGAATCACCCCCGGATCGGTGTCTGACCAACCTTGTAGCGCCATCGACCTTAACGCAACATTCTCAGAGATCAGCGGCTTCGAAAACAAACAAACCGATGGCATTTCGATGCTACCCATACTGCTAGGAAAAAGCTCACCTACAAGCAGAACATTGGTTTGGCACACTGGAAGCCACGAGAGCCTGCAGCGAAAATCGTGGACCGCTGTCAGGGATGGTGACTGGAAATGGGTTCAACAACCCGGTCAAGAGACCATGCTATTTAACTTGCGTGAAGATCCGCACGAGACTCAAAACCTGGCAAAGATTCACATTGACATTGCGCAGCGTCTGCAAAAGCTAGCCCAATGAACGGGCCGGGACAGCACGTGAGAACAAGTGTTTCCTGCTCCCCGTATCGCCCTCGCAATCAAATGCCATATCAGTTGCCAACGAGATCCCCAGAATGGCATGATCGTGCGGCGACGCCTGCTGCCAGTAGCGTCGCTGGTTTGAACGGCGGGTCTTTGGAAGGTTAGAATCGTCCGCGTCAACCTTAATTCCCCCCGTCTCCCTAATCCCCCCCGTCTCCCTCGTCGGCTAACGGCACCCCATTTCTGTTGCGACTACGATACTTTCCGGTTCGTCTTGGAAATGGTTAGCAGATCGCCATATGTTCTGGGATTGGTACAAAGCAACCAACTCAGTCCAAGAACGATAAATGGCAATGCTGCCGAAAGAGGACCAGGCAATCCTGAAACGCCACCGAACACACATGCAACGGCACCGCAAATGCAACTCTCTTGCACTTGCACCTCCGATACAACTCCGTTATTTTGGTACTTGAGGACGGAAGATCAGCGGTCAAAAGCGTCGCTACTGTCGCGGCGGCGGTTCTTCCACACAAGACAATCGAGGTTCATGAGCGTTTTATTCGCTGCAAAAAGTTTGCCGTTTACCGACGAACATTTCAGAATATTGCGAGTGTACAGCTGTTAGAGGTTTGGTAATGAATAGTGAACTCCCAGTGGGCGATTCCATATCGACTGGTTTAAAGCTGCAAGCCCCTCAAACGAGCTGGTTTGGGTTGAGTGACTGGGTCGGAATGGTGGCGTCAATCGGTTGCGCAATACACTGTGCTGCTATGCCTTTTGCCATCGCTTACTTGCCAGCGTTAGGCCTTAGTTTCTTGGCTGACGAGTCTTTTCACAAATGGATGGCAGGCGGCTGTTTTATAATCGCACTATCCGCATTCGTTCCCGGTTTTCGAAAACACCGAAGATTTACTCCGGTGATCATTGGTTGTTGCGGCTTATCGCTGATCACAGTTGCAGCCTTTGGATTTGCCGGAGAGTGCTGTGCCGCATGTGATCAAGATGCAACAACGGCAGCATGCGCTGCTCCGATCGATTCAGAAAATGCAATTTCTTTAACCACCACTTCTACAGTCGATGCAGAGCCTTGCACCGAGGCCTGCTGCTCCGAACAAGAGGACCAACAGACTGCGATGGGCTACAAGGCGACATTTAGCGATCTCTCATTGGCCACGCGGCCACCACTGTCGTCAGATTCGAGCTCACTCGCTAGCCGCATTGTTCCTTGGATGACTTCCATTGGGGGGTGCGTGCTTGTTTTGGCTCACCTGATGAACCGTCGATACGGCTGTCTGTGTGGCTGTTGCGATGTTGAAGTTGCCGAGGTTTCCGCGTGACGAACAAAGATTGTGCTGCAAACGATCTCGTCGTCGTCTCGGGAAACTGAGCGTCAATGCAAGAAAGTCGCACAGATCTAACCTGCGGCGGATCACGATGACTGATGCACCGCATCCACGCTGGTGCTTGTTGACCACGTGATGTACTGGGTTGCACGGTTTGCGTGTGGTCGATGGAGAACATGCCTGCGGTAGATTCCTCCTACCACTCCGGAAATTCTGCCTCTGAACCCTACCAGCCTTATGCTCAATTTCTGGCCTTGATCTGAAACGCATCTGCCTGAGGCCGGCGTGCCAACTAACCCCAATTGCGACGCCAGTGCCGGCTTGACCTTGGATCTGCTCGGCTGGAACCCGCATCGACGAACTGAAAAACATGGAGCATCTGGGGACTGCTTATCACCAGGCGATGCTAGCGAAGCGGAACGCCAGAAAACGGGTCGTCGTTCCGGTGCAAAGTCATGCAGAGGGCGGCTCGATGGATTACCACTGTCTCTTATACACATCTCCGAGCCCACGAGACCGAGGCTG
>CAJXTM010000439.1 GCA_913061385.1 uncultured Rhodopirellula sp.
CTACACGTAAGGAGTCGTCGGCAGCGTCAGATGTGTATAAGAGACAGGCTCAGGAAGATAAACGCGAACCACACAACTAGGAACTTCGCGAACCTGCAATGTTGACCCAATCCGCGTTGCGATTCCGAGAATCAAATCGTCTTGCTGCACATCGTTGGTATTACGCCCTGGAATGCCTGACCGGAGCGTGCTGATCTGCAGCGCTTTCGTGCTCCCGACCAACCCATTGCTCGGTGTTGGAATGACTTTGAGAAGATCGGGTTGACCGCGTTCCGGCCCCTCTGCCCATCGCCTGTTGGCTGAGTATGCCATGGGGCCATAGCTGCGTTCGTTGAGTTCGCGTGAACTCTTGGGCATGTTGTGGATGAACTTCCATTCATCCGCTTCGAAATCATCGCCGACGTAATCGATTTTGGTGCCGACACCGGGAACTGGAACGCCATATGAAGAACTGCCGGAAGATTGAGCGTGAACCGCAGAGTTCGTCTGGATGTTGAAACCAGCCAACAGTAGAGACACAGCAGTGAGAGTGATTGAATTTCGCATAACCTAGCCCGTAAGAAAGAACAAAGAGCTCCGACCTGACGAGCTCATTATTTGTATCGGACGGATTTTCAAATGCGCTCAGTTGGTTGGGGTAACTCTTGCCAGCAATTTGACCTAACCATGCGAACCCACTCGATTACGCGCACTGAACCCACAAAACAAGGCAGACTTTGCGGATTAGAAGATCCCTACGGTTCGGCGTGATCCAAAGAGCAGCCCCAAATCCCCTACCTCTGGGTAATCGCTAAGCGACACTTCCTAACTACGAAACCGTAACCAAAGCAAACCCCGCGGATTTTTCGCGATACAATGCTGCTGGACAGACCCGCCCACCACTCACCTCAGCAACGGCAAATCTAGTCCTCTGATGATTCAGGTCTTCCATCATCACACCCCACTGATTGACTAGAGAGATCCCGATGACAGCAAACCACAAGCACACAACTGCCTTGACTTGCCTGGCAATATTGATCTGCACATTAAGCTTGATCGGTGTCCTTGGACAGCAGCTACCATCCATAGGGGCGATTGAGCCATTCCCCGAGGGAGAAGCAGCAGTCAACCGATCGCCTTCCGAGCAGTTTGATTATCACCAGATCAAAGGCCGACAGTCACAACGCAGCGAGACAGGAAAACAAGAGGGGGAATTAGATTTTTCCATCTCGGGCAAATCACGGATTCAAGGCATGGCACCATTCGGCCCCCAGTGGAGCAACAACGCCCACCTTCTGTGGGATGGAGTTGTCGGCGAGTCGATGGAGAGCACGTTTGAAATCGAGGAATCTGGCGTCTACGACCTTTCGATTCAGTTGACCCTGGCTGGTGACTACGGAATTTTCCGCATGAAACTGCCGCGTTCGTCCATTACACAAGAAATTGATCTCTATAGCACTCGCGTTGAGTTAGCTCCGCTGATTGTCCTCAAAAATGTCAAATTCAAGGCGGGAAAACAGCCCATTGAATTTGAACTCATCGGAGCCAACAGCAAGGCACGCAAGTTTCAGGATCGTGGATACCTGATGGGCCTGGATTTCATTCGCTTGATCCCCAAAGACCGTAAGCCACCAAAAAACAAGCTTGCCGGTGCCCCAAAACTCAAAATTGGGAAAAACCAAACTGCGCATCAGGCCGATACAAACACGGACCACTCGGCAACCGGTCAACACCTGACAACACAGCAAATTTCAACGTTTACAAAAACGTTTTGTAATGACTGCCACCACGCCGATTCACAAGACTCGGAAGTCGACTTTGTGTCGTCGATCGCTGGTCAACCTTGGCACGAGCAGCCGGAACTTCTCCGCCAAGTCCGCGACGTTCTTACAGACCACGAGATGCCGCCTGAAGAAATGGACCAGCCTTCAACTGAGCTGCGCAATTCTGTGGTCACGACACTAAATTCCATGCTGCTGGACTACCTTCGCACTCGTCAGGCGACCGCACCGACAACCATGCGACGAATGACTCGCTATGAATACAACAACGCAGCCAGGGACCTGTTGCAACTTCGAGGTGATATCTACCCACTTCCAGAAAAGACACTGAGAGCATTCACACCTTATTTTCAGCCCGCGAATGGGCACAGTCCGCGTGCGATCTTGGTCGGCAATCGAACGTTGGGAAAGAATCAAGTGGAACGCCAGATTCTCACCGGCGTGAATCCATTCGCCATCGATCTTCAAGCCGAGGGTGGCTTCAACAACCGAGGAGAGGAATTGGGTGTGTCGCCAATTCTGCTTGAGAGCTTGCTACGTCTGGGCCGCTCAATTGTTCACAGTCCTGAATTTGACGGCTACTGCGGCTTAACGGAATCGCTATTTTCGATTCCTGAAGTCCGCAACGACAAAACAACAAAAAAAGTCGCGAAGGAACGCATCGCAAAACTGCTTGAACGAGCATTTCGTGATGCAATCGATGATGCCACCATCAACCGCTATTACGATTACTTTGTATCAAGGCATGAGCAAACAGATTCTTTTCGGCATGCAATGAAAGACGTAGTGGCAGCCATTCTTGCCTCCCCACGGTTTGTGTACCTGGTTGAATCATCGACCAATAACGATGAATCCCTGGTCGGTGAATCTCTGATTGGCGGCTATGAACTTGCAACCAGATTATCGATCTTTCTCTGGAGCAGTATTCCGGACGAAGAATTGCTGACTGTCGCTCGCAATGGAAGCCTACTGGACCCCAAGGTGCTTGACGAGCAGACACAGCGAATGCTGGTCGACCCGAAGTGCCATGCTTTGACCCAGAACTTTGCCCGCCAGTGGCTCAGGCTGGATCAGTTGGTGACAGCGGTTCCTGATTTCGAACGTTTCCCCCGCTACTACTCCCGGATTGGTTGCGAACAATGGAAATTTGGCTTGCAAATGATGGTAGAGCCTTTACTGCTGTTCGACAGCATTGTGATGGAGGACCGTTCAATCATGCTGTTAGTGGACTGCGATTATGCCTACCGATCTGATGAACTTCAGTCTTGGTACAACGATGAACTTCCATTTGGTGATCGCGAAAACCGCAATCGATTCAACACCAATCAACAACAATACATCAAACGCAAACTAACGGATCGTCGAGAGGGTGGTGTGATCACGTCGGCCGCAGTTATGACAATGACCTCGTCACCCTTAAGAACCAACCCCATCACGCGTGGTGCCTGGGTTGCAACCGTCATTCTGAATCGACCGCCACCGCCACCACCCGATACCATTCCCCCGATCGAAGCTGACGACCGCGAGATCGAATCCTTGGGCCTGACGTTAAGAGAGCGTCTGACGCAGCACCAAAAATCGCCAACTTGCGCAGCCTGTCATTCGCAAATCGATCCTCTAGGATTTGTGCTTGAGAACTATGATGCCGTTGGGAGATGGCGATCTTCCTATGCATCTGGCCTGGAAATTGATTCCAGCGGGGAACTGCTGGGAAAACTAAAATTTCAAAACGTAGTGGAACTCAAAGATGCTCTACTAAAACACCCAGAGTTTTTCATGCGTGCATTCTCAGAGCACATGCTCTCGTACGCCCTTGGCCGCGAGCTAAAATTGACTGACGAACCGACCGTAGATGCAATTCTGCAGAGCACACTTGCGGCCCGCGGGCAATTCACCACTGTCATCAGAGAAATCGTACAGAGCCGCGCGTTCCGTTACCACGCCGATGAATCGGCGGCAGAGGAGACCCGATGAGAACAGGCAAACTAACACGCCGCACGGTTCTCCGTGGCTCCGGTGCCACCATTGCACTGCCATTACTCGAAGCGATGCATCGCAGTTCGGCGGTTAAAGCAGCGACGATCGCTTCTGCCCCAAGGCGTTTGGCGTTCTTTTACATACCCAACGGTGTTGTACAGTCAGCATGGAACCTGCCTGACGTCGGTAAAGACTATCCGCTTAGTCCAACCTTGAAGCCGATCGAATCAGTGCGTGACAACATTCTGATTGTTAGTAACCTAGACCGGATCAAGGTGGCAGGTACCGATGGACACGCCCAAGCTAGCACCTGCTGGCTCAGCAGCGCAGCCCCGGATGAATTGTCTCCTGCAGGCTATCCATTGAAACGCACGATCGATCAGATCATTGCCGACAACGCCGGATTGGAAACCAGTTTCCGCTCTCTGGAATTGAGTTGCAATCCGTACGAGGACAATCGAGAGTCAATTTACTTTGATAACATTTCATGGTTTGGATATGGTCATGTTGCCAGATCACTGCGTGACCCGTCGGAGGTGTTCAATCGCTTATTTCGTGTAGAAGAATATACGAACAGCAACAGCGTGTTGGATCTTGTGATGGAGGACGCAAAAAGTCTGCAACCGCAATTGAGCGGATTAGACAGGCACAAGCTGGCAGAATATACAGATGCGGTTCGAACCGTTGAAAAGCAAATCACGCGAGTGCGTCGACGGCAGGATGACATTGCAAAACTCAATCCAACGACACCGATAAAACCATGGCAAGCCATGCGACGAGATGAGTTCATCCAGGTCATGGGTGACCTGATGATCCTTGCTCTACAAAGTGATTTGACACGCGTCGCAACCTTGATGACTGGCCCCGAACGCTGGGGATCTCCTCTCAATGTCGAAGGCTGGTTTGACAAACCAATTCAACATCACTCATGGACCCATGGTCAACACAACGAAGGTATCAGGAAGCAACTGGAACGACTCGACCTCTTTCATCTCGAGCAGTATGTAGACCTGTCTCTTATACACATCTGACGCTGCCGACGACTCCTTACGTGTA
>CAJXTM010000440.1 GCA_913061385.1 uncultured Rhodopirellula sp.
GAGATCAGCCTCGGTCTCGTGGGCTCGGAGATGTGTATAAGAGACAGGCTGCCGAGTGTGCACTCCATTTCCAACACACCCCCTCCTTATGTTATAGCTACTTAAACCACTTGGCACGGGAAAGTGGAAAGAGTGCTGAAAATGCTGATGTTTTCTCGAAATCAACAACCAAAGGACTCCCGCCATACATGAATAGGGAAATCGCTGAATTCAAAAACCTTTCGGAAAAACCTTTAGTTGCACACAAAACTGCAACCGTCCATTCGCCCCGGATCAGTGCAGGGAATCGCAGGCAACACAAGGCAAGAATCGCTTCATTCATCCGTGGCTTCCTGCGGCCAATGAGCCTCATCACAAAGCCTTGATTAAATATCACTGCAATCAGCCAGTACGCCCTCGGCAAGCATGAATCTGCGATACACGTCACGGGCAAATAAAACCTGTCCGCAATCAACAAACTCATCGGCGGTATGCGCCTGATCAATACTACCCGGACCAAAGATCAAACTGGGAATCCCCATCGCACCAAATTTACTGGCATCACTACCAAAGGGCATTCCTGCGGGTGTTGCTTGGCGGCCCAGATCACCCAACACCCGCACCATTTCCTGCACTGGTGCACAATCTACCGCTGTTTCCAGTGGCAAGTCTGTCAGCATCGGTGGCAGCATGGCCACTTTGACCTGTGGATGTTTCTGCATGACATTGTTAATGATCGACTGATAATGCTGAAGTACGAGTTCAATGGTTTCGCCCGGCAACAATCGCCGATCAACTTCAACCTGGCATGAAGCTGGCACCAAATTCACTTGAACGCCCCCCCGAATCACACCTACGTTACAGGTCGCTGCACCCAACAAGGGATGCGTCCGACGTAACAATTGCAGGTTATCATGCTCAAAAGCTTGCAGCACGTGCATCATGCTGGTGATTGCATTGATACCAAGATGCGGCTTGGCAGAGTGAGCTGCGACACCGGTTGTTTCGACAATCCAACGAACCAAGCCCTTGCTGGCAATGATCGGTTGCAATTCGGTTGGTTCTGCAACCACAGCGACTGCACAAGCGGTAGCTTCGAGATCACGACAAAACTGTGCAACTCCCCGATACGCAAACTCCTCATCGACCGTAGCAACGAACCAAAGATCGCACGGCGGCGGAACTTCCGACTCAGCAACGTCGGCTAATGCATGCATCATGCCTGCCAATCCACCCTTGGTATCGCAAGCTCCCCGACCATACATGCGTCCGTTTCTAATCACGGGATCGAAGGGTGGAATCGTCATTCCATCGACCGATACCGTATCAACGTGGGCCTCGAAAATCATTTTCCGATGACGGTCACGACCAGGAATTGATGCAATCAGATTATCGCGTTGAGGTTGCACTGACTGACGCCATGTCTTGATGGATCGATGCTGAAAAAAAGCTTCGATGTAATCAATCACACCCGACTCAGGAACACCTGACGGATAGTTGGGATTCACACTATTAATGCGAATCAAATCAGCCAACGTCTGAAGAATCACCGGTGGTGCTGAACCCATCATCACGCCCTGTTCCTGTGATCCTTACTTCAGCCAAGCCGCGGCAACCTTACTGCATTGATGCCGCTCGCAATAATAGCGATTCACCAACCCCGTTACGACAAGTTTGTTTTGGCGTGGCTGATGCACTGAATCACACCCTTTGAGCCTGAGGCACAGTTTGCCCTAAGAACACAGGGCGATTGCCCCGAAGGGCACGCGGCGAAATCAAGATGGCTAACTGCGAGGACGACGCCACATTAAGTCAGAACTGCCTGCACCGCTGGTGGCCTGATTCTGAGCAGGTGAGACTGCAGACTGCGTGACAGGTACCGTTGCGTTGGATGGGTTCGCTGTGACAGGAACCATTCGGCTAGCAACTTCAGCATCAGGGACAGATGCCACATTCGTGCCCTGCCATGCCGGAGACTGCTGGTACTGTGCCGGCTGGACCGACGACTGCTGGTACTGCGTTGGTTGGACCGACGACTGCTGGTACTGTGTTGGTTGGACCGACGACTGCTGGTACTGTGTTGGTTGGACCGGGACCATCCCATTGACTGGGGTGGCAGGCACTCCGTTTGCCGGAGTGATGGGTGCTGACATCGGCGAGAATGCAGGTTGTGCTGGAGCAGTTCCAACTTGTGGGGAAGCAGTTCCCAGCGGCATTTGATTGGCCTGCATCGGGGCCTGATAGCTAGGCGGCATAGGAGCTCGCGTCAGATCATTCACTTGCATACCACCAGCACGAAATTGATTCACATTCGCTGGTGCGGTGGTTCCATAACCCGCCGGTGCAACGCCGCCAGCAGGAGTAGCCGTGGCACTCTGCGTGTTAGCAAAACCTGCTTGCGTTGTCGGACTACCCCCTGCACCTACAAACCCAACAGGCTGGACTCCCGATCCGACGGCTTGTCTAGACATTGGAGCAGAAGAAGCAAAACCACCAGTTGTGGCTTGAACTGCATTGGTTTGTCCGGGTGGGCCTCCAATGACTGGGCCTCCAATGACTGGCCCTCCGATATAAGGGTTCTGCGTGGCCGATGCATTCGGGGGTGGAGGCGAGACGCGGGTGGTCCCACCAAACGGATTGAATGAAGGCGACTGCATTGCCGGCGACATGCTTCCGGACGACATCGAGCCGCCCGCTGATGGCCCAGCGGTTTGCCTGCATCCCATGAAGAACATCGAACTAACAGCAAAAATGAGCGTGGCGAGAGATAGCCTGCGCATGACCAAGCACCTGAATGACAAAATCGGAATGGTTGTCGGAGTTATCATTCTGGTTCTTTAACAAAAACCAACAAGTTCCTGAAAGACCATTCTCGTTCACCGAGCCCAAATTGCTTGCAAATACGGATTACAGTACTGGTTCTGTATCTAACGGTTATTTTCTCTGTAGCAGCTGATCCTGTAAGCCCGATGTTCCTCATTGAGTGGGGAGCGTTCGCAGGGAGCCCACTCACGTCACTATAGAATTCCCGTGCAAGAGAGGGTGCTCGCAAATGCGACGCTTTATAATAAATTGTTCACTGTTTGTTGTGTTAGTAAGTTTCACAGCTGTCAATACTTTAGCTGAGGACGGTATTTCACCGAGCCTTCAAACGCTAAAAGTTCCAGCTGCTCAGGCACGTGGAATCGCTACGACTCTCAGCCTGCAGTACCGAGATGTTCCTGGGGTTCAAATTGCACCTGATGTTCCTAACGAACAACTGGTCGTGATGGCACCGGAGGCGACGCAGGCAGTGATCGCCACCAAGGTCAAGAATTTGCTGACATCCCAAGTCCGAATGGCATCGGCAAAGTCGACGGGCCCAGTGCGGATCACCTTGTCCAACATCACGTGGCGTGAATTCGAGGATAGCTTGCAAGCGATTGCAGGCGGCAGCCCGCCGGTCACAACGACCCGCAATGGCGAGCGTGCAGCGTTCCAACTGACCGCCGCCCCTATGCAGGGAACAACTGTTGAGGTTGATCGGCGCAGCAACTCGATCACCGTTGTCGCTCCCGAGCCAACCATTGCTGGCTGGCAGCAAATGATTTCATCACTGGATCGCAAGGCCCGCACCAAGGACGAAGTGATGGAACTGCTTCGGATCGAGAATGCTGAGCCAGAGCCGATCCAGCGAGCACTCAATTTATTACGGCGTTTGGAAGGTGGAAAGAACGATTTCCAGGGCGTTCAGCAGTTACCGCCTGGTTCACCCTTCCGGAACGCAGTTTTCCAGCAGGACGCAGCAGGACAAGCAACACAGCCCGCTGCCCCACAGCAAGAAGACAACGCTGGCGAAGATGGCGGAGCCGGCGTGATTGGCGACACACAAATCCAGTTCGTGCCGGAACTTGGAACCATCATCATTCGTGGTGCCAAGCGGGACGTTGAGCGTGTGATGGATGTGATCAAGCAAATTGAAGACCAGAGCAAAATCACCAAGCCCGACATCGACGTGGTTGAGTTGGTGCATGCCGATGCCAATGCTGTCGCCGAACTACTGCAACAGCTTTATGAAGATGTACTTTCCGCCCGTCAGGGTGAGGTCAGCATCACATCCCTTGATTCGCCCAACGCTCTTTTATTGATCGGCCGCTCGGAAGCGATCAACGGCTTGAAAGAACTCATTTCAAAAATTGATCAGCCCGTTGCCCCCACAAGCCAGCTTCGAGTTTTCCGTCTTCAAAACGCATCTGCAGTGGATGCGGAAACGACGATTCGTGAATTCTTCACTGATCTCCCCGGCGGCGGCGACGATCTGCGACCCGCAATTGGGCCGCGTGTGCGTGTACTTGCTGACTACCGCACCAACTCACTGATCATCAGCGCATCGCCGCGTGACATGTCAGAGGTGACTCGTCTGATTAACGACTTGGATGCTGAACAGATCACCGCACAAAGCCAAATCAAGATTTTCCCTCTGAACAATGCAGTTGCAGAAGACTTAGCTCCTGTGCTTCAGGAAGCCATTAATGGCGAAGGTGATGGGGGCAATGATAATATCACTCCACCGTCGACTGCGTTATCGATCGTCGCAGTCGATGCCGACAAGAAAGAAGTCATCGACTCGGGGATCCTATCGGGTGCTGTTGTCACGGCAGACACCAACTCGAACGCCGTTGTCGTACGAGCACCTGCAGCCAGCATGGCGTTGATCGCCGAGTTGATTCGACAGCTCGATAAGGCTCCGGGCATCGACTCGCTGGTAAAGGTATTCACCTGTCTCTTATACACATCTGACGCTGCCGACGACTCCTTACGTGTAG